>NZ_SMLD01000155.1:0-22476 GCF_004352805.1 Nonomuraea mesophila | reverse complement strand
TCGTCGCCCGGGTCCGGCAGCGCTGTACGGCGTCCGCCGGTGACGGCGCTCCCGTGCTCCTCGCCCACGACCAGCACGGGCGCCGGCAGGTATCCGGCCGCGGTCGTGTCCGACAGCAGCAGCCGCGGCCGGGCGTCGGCCACGATCATCGACAGCCGTTCCTCCGGATGGCCGGGGTCGAGCGGCAGGTACGTGGCGCCGGCCTTCTGCACGGCGAGCAGGCAGACCGGCAGCACGGCAGAGGGGGGCAAGTGTACGGCGACCAGCTCGCCGCGCTCCACACCCGCCTGCCGCAGCCGGTGGGCGAGCCGGTCGGAGGCGGCGTCCAGCTCGGCGTAGGTGAGCGAGCGGCCCTCGAACGTCACGGCGGGCCCGTCCGGGCGGGCGTCCACCTGCGCGGCGAACAGCCCGAGCAGCGTGGCTCCGGCGGGATAGGCGGCCGCCGTGTCGTTCCACCCGGTGAGCATGAGCCGCCGCTCGTCGCCGGGCAGGACGTCCAGGTCGGCCAGGCGGACGCCCGGGTTGCCGGCCGCGTGCCGCAGCAGGGCGCGCAGGCCGCCGGCGAAGCGGGTGGCGGTGTCGCGGTCGAGGGCCGCCGGGTCGAGGCGCAGGCTCACGGCCGGCCCGTCAGGACCGTCGACGACCTGCAGGTGCAGGGCGTTGCGGGACCCTCCGGCGAACATCATGCGGTCGACCGTGACCTCCAGGCCGGGGAACTCCGGCTCGGGTGCTGCCTCCCGCCTGCGGTAGCTGATCGACACGGGAAGGGCGGCGGGCGGCCCGCCGAGGGCCAGGGCGGGCGGCACCTCGCGGAAACGGTAGAGCTCGCGCAGCTCCGCCCGTACGGCGCCGACGTGTTGGCGGAACGTCTGCTCGGCGGCCGGGCGGGACGACACGGGCAGCTCGGTGACGAACGGGCCGATGTGCTCCCGGGTCCCGGGCCCGCGCGTGGTCACGTCGATCGCCACCGCCACCGCCCCGGCTCCACCACCCCCGCCGCTCCCGGCTCCGTTTCCAGCTCCGTCGACGGCTCCGCTCCCGGATCCGGTTGCGCTCCCGTTGTCCGTGCCGTCTCCCGACCCGTACCGGAACAGCAGTGCGTGCACGGCGGCGAGCAGCACCTCGAACGTCGTCGCGCCGGCCGCCCGCGCCACCTCGGCGGCGTGCCCGCCCAGCTCGCTGTCGACTCCCAGGTCGATCTCCACGCCGGCCCCGAACCGGGGCGCGGGACGCAGCGGTCCCGGCAGCACGATCCGGCCGGGCTCGGCCGGGCGCCGCGCCCAGAACTCCTTGGCAGCGGGCAGCGCGCCCGCCACGCGCTCGTGCTCGGCGGCGATGGCCTCGGCGAACGACAGCGGCCGCAGCCGGGGGTCGTCCCCGTCGCGGCGGGCGGCGTAGCAGCGGGCCAGGTCCCGTACGAGGATGTCCTTCGACATCCCGTCGAAGACGAGGTGGTGGGCGACGAACAGCAGCAGGTGCCGCGCGGGACCGGCGGGCGCGAGGGTGAACCGCGCGGTCGGCCCCTTCTCCAGGTCGAACGGGCGGGCGATCTCGTCCGCGACCAGCCGGTCGAGGGCGTCGGGCCCGGCCGGGCCGGCGACCGTCACGGGCGGCTCGGCTGCGGGGGCCAGGCGGAGCCCGTCATGGTCCCGTACGACGGTGGTGGCCAGCACCGGGTGCCGGGCGACCACGTCGGCGCACGCGGCGAGCATGGCGGCCACGTCGAGGTCGCCGCTGAGCCAGAGGGCGAGCGGCATGTGGTAGGCCGGGCCGGCGCCCATGCGCGCGCCGATCCACATGCCCTGCTGGGCGAACGTAGCGGGAAGGCTTTCCTGGCGGTACGTCATGTGCGTTCTTTCTGTTCCGTGCGCCGGCCGGGCCGCGGTTTCAGGTGCTGGCCGGGCCGCCAGGGGGTTCTCACGTGGAGCCGGCCGCCGGAGGCGGGTCCGTGACGGCGAGCAGGTCGAGGAGCCGGGGCTTCACCACCTTTCCGACGTGGTTCTTCGGCAGCTCGGACAGGAACAGCAGCCGGCTCGGCAGTTCGTGCCCGGCGAGCCGGTCGAGCAGGAACGTGCGCAGGTCGGCGGCCGTGACGGGGTGGCGGGCGACGACGGCGGCGCCGGTGACGCGGCCGAGCACCGGGTGCGGGATCCCGACCACGGCGGCCTCGGCGACCGCGGGATGCTCGTACAGCGCGGCCTCGACCTGCAGCGTGGAGACCTTGTGCGCGCCCGACTTGATGACGTCGCTCTCCCGGTCGACGAGGTAGAGGTAGCCGTCCTCGTCGAGGTAGCCGACGTCGCCCATGCGCACCCAGCCGTCCTTGAAGACGTCGTCGCTCAGCCGCCGGTCCCGGTAGTAGGCGCGGGTCCCGGCGGGGGAGCGCAGCCAGACCTCTCCCTGTTCGCCGGGCCGCGCGCGCCCGCCGTCCGAGCCGACGATCTTCAGCTCCCCTCCTGCCGAAGGTCGGCCCACCGACGCGGGCCTGGCCGGGTCGACGATCATCACGGTCTGTGCCGGGGCCGCCTCGGTCGAGGTGTAGTAGTTGACGATCGTCGCCTTCGGGAACGCCTCCGCCATGCCCGCGGCCACGGCGGGCGGAAGGCCGGCCGCGGTGGAGCCGAGGAGCCGCACGCTCGACAGGTCGTACTTCTCCCTCACCCCGGAGTTGAGCAGCTCGATGGCCATGGCCGGCACGACGAACACCGTGCCCACGCGGTACGACTCGATCAGCCGGGCGAAGCGGGCCGGCGTGAACATCGGCAGGGTCAGCGCGGCGGGGCGGGCGTCCAGGGCGTTGACCAGCATGGTCTGGCCGGCATTGCTGCCGATCGGGAACGCGTGCAGGAAATGCCGGGAGTGGGCGAGCTTGCGGCGCCGGGGGTTCGTGGTGACGCCGTAGGCGAGGTTGGCGTGGGTGGCGCCGACGCCCTTGGCCCGCCCGGTCGTGCCGGAGGTGTAAATGATCTGCGCCAGCGCGCCGGGGGCGAGACCGCGCCGTACGGGGGTGTCCCGCCGTAAGAGGGTGTCGTCGCCGCTCAGGTCGGCCGCGACGCCCTGCCACGCGCCGACGTCGGGCGGTTCGGCGCCGGAGCCGTGCAGCACCGCGGTCACGGAACAGTCGGTCAGCGCGTGCCGCACCTCGGCGGGTGCCAGCCGGCCGGACAGCGGTACGGCGACGCAGCCGGCCCGCATGACACCGCACCACGCGGCGGCGAAGTCGATCCAGTCCCGTTCGTCGAACAGCAGCCCGACCCGGTGCCCGGCGGGCACGCCGCGGTCGATCAGCGCGTGGGCGACGGTGTCGGCCCGCCGGTCCCAGCCGCCGAACGAGAGCTCCCCGACTCCGGCCACCACGAGGGCGGGACGGTCGGGCTCCTCCTGCGCGCGGCGTGCCAGCACGTCGGGGAGCGTGAGCCCGGCGTCGTGACCTACCACGATCGGTTCCCGAAAGTTTTCGACACCATGACTCGTTCCCTGATCGGCAGCGTTGGCGACGACGGCAGCATCGGAGGCCCACGGGCAGGCTCCAGGACGGCCGACGCCCCGGTCCCCGCGTTTCTTCTTGGGCAGAATAAGCAATCAAGGGGCCGATGCAACAGGGAAAATTTTTATCTGATACCGAAACTTTCGGCCAGTTCGCCCGGAGCCGGCCGGTCGCGCCGCCGGTCAGGGGCCTCAGAAAGCAGGGACCCGGGCGGTACGTGCTCCTACCGTGCCGAACGGTCGGTGGTGCCTCGGCCTTTTCGCGTCGGGGGTCCTGACGCGGTGGCGGCAGTCGTCCCACGCGATGCGGCCCAGGTTGAGGTGGCCGGTGCAGAGCCGGAAGCCGGTGATCCTGCTGAGCCACGTGCGGCGGGTACGGCAGCCGCCCTGCGGCGCCTGGGCGGTCCACGCCTGGTCGCGGGTGGTGGTGTACTCCGCCCTGACGGCGGTGCCGTCGCGCAGCTTGTCGCACACGGTGATCCGCTTGCGGTCGGCGTCCACGAGGACGGAGCCTTCGCGCGCGTCGTACGTGGCCTCCTCCCATGGCCGGTCGCCCGCCCGGGCGGGGGCGGCGGCCAGAGCGAGGGTCGCCGCGGTCGCCACGGTCGTGGTGAGGACGCGCTCGAGCATGTCTGACTCCTTGTCCGCAAGAGCCCGGAGCGCTCGCCGTGTCGTGGGTGTTGGTTCCGCTCCGGGAAGAAAGGCGTGAACTCACCCACTGTGACCGGCCATAGGGGGAAAGTCCCGCAGGTCGGCGCCATCCCGGTAGGGCTTGGCCAACACTTGGCCGGTCCGGCGGACGGTCCCGGTGCTCTATGCCCGGAGCAGGACGGCCCGTGTCACATTCGAGAAGCTACGTCTTCTCCTGGGGGTGGGTGGCCAGTGCCTCGACGGTCACGTCCATCCACTTCCACATCGGCAGCGACGTCAGCGCGTCGTGCAGCTCGGCGGGATCGCCCGCCTCGTAGAGGCCGACGGTGGCGTTGCGGCCGGGAACCCGCCACAACCGCTTGAGAACGCCGGCGTCGCGCAGCTCCTGGGCCCGCTCGCGTTCCTCCCTGCGCAGGCGGTCGCGGGTGTGGTCGGGTGTGTCGGGCGGCAGCAGGTTCTCCGTGCGTACCAGGAATTCCATGGTGCTCCCTTGGGCGGGGACGTCCTGGCCCACCAGTAGAACCGGACGCGGGAGCGGGTGTCGCCGGGCATCCGCACGGACTTCGCCGCGACAAATGTCCGATGTGACGGCGGCCCTCCATGCGGTAGGCGGCGGGCTCCAGGTCGAATGACGTAGAGCATGCCGGACGTCACGACGTTGCGGGGCGAGCCGCACGCTCCTACTGTCCTTCGTGACGGACGACCATGGGCGAGGCCTCCATGCGCCTCTACCCCCAGGTCACGGACGTGCTGGCATGACCCCGTGCCGGCTGACGTGCCTGTCTAAGGGCGTACCTCGTACACGAGGTTGAGCGGGGTCCGCGCCGCCTCGCGGAAGCGGGTGAAGCCCGCCCGCGTGACGACGTCGCGGATGGCGGCGCTCCCGGCCTGCGCGCCCAGCGCGTACCCGCCCGGCTGGGACAGGGCGCTGGGCACGCAGAGGAACGTGGACGCGCTGTAGTACAGCCGTCCCAGCGGGTTGAGGTTGTCCTCGACCCGGTCCCCGGCCAGCGGCTCCACCAGGAGCCACGTACCGTCGGGAGCCAGCGCCGCACGCACCCGCCTGGCCGCGCCCAGCGGGTCGCCCATGTCGTGCAGGCAGTCGAACATCGCCACCAGGTCGAAGTCCGTGCCGCTGAAGTCCTGCGCCCCCGCGACCTCGAAGCCGACCCGGTCGGCCAGCCCCGCCTCCGCGGCCCGCTTGCGCGCCAGCGCGATCGACTCGGTGTGGTAGTCCGAGCCGAGGACCGTGGTGCGCGGGTACGCCTCGGCGAGCAGCAGCGACGACGAGCCGAGGCCGCAGCCGACGTCGGCGACCCTGGCCCCGGCGGTGAGCTTCTCCTCGACCCCTTCCAGCGCCGGGATCCAGTGCGGGATCAGCTCGGCCGTGTATCCCGCACGGAAGAACGCGTCGGTCCCGACGAAGACGTCCTCGTCGTGCTCGTGCCAGCCGACGCCGGCTCCCGTACGGAACGCCTCGGTGATGCGCGGCTCCGAGCGCAGCATGCCCAGAGCGATGAGGAACGCCGCCGGCACGTTGGGGCCCTCAGGGCTCGCCAGGCAGAACGCCTGCTCCTCGCTCAGCGAGAACCGGCCGGTCTCCGGCTCGTAGCCGACGTAGCCGCCGGCGGCCTGCCCCCGCAGCCACTCGGTCAGGTAGCGCGGGTGGCATCCGGTGCGTTCGGCGAACTCCTCGGGCGTCGCGGGCCCTTCCGCGAGCGCGCGGTAGAGGCCCAGCCGCTGGCCGACCACGACCGAGCCGGCGGCCTCGGTGGCGGCCATGTCGGCCACGACCCTGCCCAGGAACTCGTTGACCTTCTCGTGGTCCATTCCCCCGTCTCCTTTCCTGCTCGGGCCGGCTTCCGCCGGCCTCGACCCCCAAGGTCGGCACATGCCCTGACACGGCGCGAGCACGCGCCCGCGAGACGGATTCCTGCAGGTCAGCCCGCGCGGATCAGCGACTCGACCGGCGGGTTGACGCGGGCGAAACCCTCCTGGCTGCGGTACGGGTAGTAGGGGTAGGCCGCCGTGACGGTGCTGGCCGCGTCGAGCCTGGCCACCTGGTCGCCGGTGAGGCGCCAGCCGGTGGCGCCCAGGTTCTCCCGCAGGTGCTCCTCGTTGCGGGCGCCGACGATGACCGAGGCGACGGTCGGCCGCTGGAGCAGCCAGTTGAGCGCGATCTGCGGGACGGTCCTGCCGGTCTCGCCGGCCAGCTCGTCGAGGACGTCGACCACCGCGTAGAGGCGCTCGTCGTCCACCGGCGGCCCGTACGCGGCGGTCCTGTGCAGCCTGCTGACCTCGGGCAGCGGGGCGCCGCGCCGGATCCTGCCGGTGAGGCGGCCCCAGCCGAGCGGGCTCCACACCAGGGCGCCGACGCCCTGGTCGAGGCCGAGGGGCATCAGCTCCCACTCGTAGTCACGGCCGACCAGGGAGTAGTAGACCTGGTGGGCGACGTAGCGGGGGTGGCCGTAGCGGTCGGCCGTCGCGAGCGACTTCATCAGCTGCCAGCCGGAGAAGTTGGACACGCCTGTGTACCGGAGCTTGCCGGCCCTGACGAGGTCGCCGAGAGTGGACAGCACCTCCTCGACCGGCGTGGCGGCGTCGAAGGCGTGCAGCTGGAACAGGTCGATGCGGTCGGTGCCGAGGCGGCGCAGCGCGTCGTCGACCACTTTGATCAGCCGGGGTCGCGAGGTGCCCGCGCCGTCCGGCCCCTCGTGCGTGGGCAGGCCCGCCTTGGTCGAGATGAGCGCGCGGTCGCGGCGGCCTCGCAGTGCCTGGCCGAGCACCTCCTCCGAGGCGCCGTCGGAGTAGACGTCGGCGGTGTCGAACATCGTGACGCCCGCGTCGAGGGCGATGTCGACGAGCCGCCTGGCCTGCGCGACGCCGGTGTCGCCCCACGCCCCGAACAGCTCGCCCTTGCCGCCGAAGGTCCCGGCGCCGAAGCTCAGCGCGGGGACCTTGAGGCCGGAGGCACCCAGTTGCCGATGGTCCATGATTCACGTCCACTCTTGTTAATGGGATTGTTGTCCCGTTTAAGATAGCACGCTAACGGGACAACAATCCCATTAGTGACGCGTACGGATGCGGCGGAACACCAGCGGGGCGACCACGGCGACGCCGCCGCCCAGCAGCACCAGCACCAGCAGCACGAACGTCGCCGGCCACGGCCAGGCGCTGCCGCTCAGCCCGACGTGGGTCACCGGATACTCCATCGTCTTCGCCGTCCACAGCGCCGTCTGCACGTCGTAGGTGCGGGCGATGTCGCGCAACACCGGATCGAACGCGAACTCCTCCTCGGTGTGGAGGTACTCCGGCCGCAGCCCCGCCACCTCGTCCACCGCCTTCGCGCGTGCGGCGTCCACGCCGGGCACGAGCAGGCGGTCGAACCCGTCCGCGGCGACGGCGACCGTCGAGCGCGGCACGAAGGTCAGCCCGTGCCTGGAGCGGAACGGCCCGTCGCCCAGCGCGACGGTACGCCCGACCATGGCGTGCTCGGTGTACGAGATGAACACGGACGCGAGCTCCAGCTCGCCGATGCCGTCGGAGACCCGGACGCCGATGGACGACGGCCCAGGGTTGTAGGAGGCGTTGAGCGCGACCACCACGTCCGGCGGCTGGAGCCGCGACTCGGCGATCCGCACGGCCGCGCCGGGGGAGTAGTGGGGCCAGTGCACTCTCCGCGCCGCCTCGCGAGCGGAGCCGGGATCGACCAGCCGCTCCAGCATGCGCAGGGCGCCTTCGACGCCGGACAACACGCCGGCCGTGCTGATGATGTCGCCGTCGTCGACGTAGCGCACGCCCGTGACCCAGCCGACGTCGGGGAAGTCGTCGCGCAGCCCCGCCATCCGCAACCAGTGCGACGTCGCGGTCCTGCCGTCGAGCAGCCCGCTCGCCGCGAGGGTACGCGCACCGGTGCAGACGCTCATCGTCAGCGCGCCGGCCGCCGACTGCTCCCGGAGCCAGCGGGTGATCGTGCCGAGCTCCGCCGGACCCGGGTCCTGCAGGGCGGGGACGACCACCGCGTCGAGCGTGTCGTCCTGCTCGTCCAGCAGCCGCGCGAGCTCGCCGAACGTCAGGTCGGGCACCAGGTCGAGGCCGCCGGTCAGGGGCACCGTCCGGGAACCGGACGAGACGACGTAGGTGTTCACCCGGCCGGTGCCCGCCAGCACCTCGTACGGCCCGAGCAGGTCCGCCACGTTCGTGCCGCTGCCGCCGGTCAGGAGGGCCACCGTCGGCCTGGCCGGATCGTGCGCCTTCGGCGCCGGAGCGGCGGCCGCCGCGTTCGCGGGGGCCGTGTACAGGTCGCCGAACTTGCCGATGGTGTTCACCGCGGAGACCGCGCCGGGAAGCAGCAGCGCCGCCAGGACGATGGCCGTACCGCGGAACCACCCGGGACGGAACCTGAACCGGTGCCGGGGATCCGCGTACTCCGCGCGCCGCCAGATCATGGCGGCCGCCAGAAGCACCACCGGGATCACATGCCCGGCGAGCGTCACCGAAGCGGCCGGTAACACACCGAGCCAGAAGGGCACGAGCAGGACGGGGAAGGGCAGGAACACCGCGAGGCTCATCTCGGCCATCCGCGGCCGGGCATGCCGGCGTACCAGCATCCAGAGCGCCACACCGGCGGCCATGCCGGCCGCCATGAGCAGGATGTAGAGGTCGAACCGGGCGACCTCCAGCACCGAGACCCACAGGGGGTCGAGCAGCATCATGCCGAGGCCCGCCGCGATGAGCAGTTCGAGGTAGTGCCAGACGAGGCGGGCGGTGGTGCGTACCCCGCCGGGCCGCCGTTCATGGTCGGTCATGTCGGACTCCTGACGTGAAGGACGTTGAGGCCCCTCACGCTAGGAAGACCGGCCCCGCCCCCGAATCAGCGAAGTCGCCGGTCCGCACACCGGTCTCCACCAGGCCGGATCACCGGTCTACGCGGGGCGTTCCGCCAGGACCATGCGCATCAGCTCGGCCCGCGAGGTGATGGCCGCCTTCTGGAAGACCTTGCGCAGGTGGTAGTCCACCGTGCGCGGGCTGAGGAACAGCTGGGCGGCGATCTCCCGGTTGGTCAGCCCCTCGCCGACGGCGAGCGTGATCCGCAGCTCCTGCGGGGTGAGCGTGCTCAGCGCCCCGGCCTCGGGCGCGCGTGCCGACTCGCCGGTGGCGCGCAGCTCGCCCAGCGCCCGATCGGCCCAGGCGACCGCGCCGACGCGGCGGAAGGTCTCCGCCGCGCCACGCAGGTGCTGCTGCGCCAGGGAACGGCGCCGGTCCCGCCGCAACTGCTCGCCCAGCAGCAGCTCGGTACGGGCCTGCTCCAGCGGGGCGTCGGACAGGGCGTGCAGGCGCAGGCTCTCCGCGTACGCGGCCGAACCGTCCTCGGAGATCAGCGCCCGGCAGCGTGCCGCGAGCGCGCCCAGCTCCGGCGACCCGGTGTGCTCCGTCCACCGGGCGTACCGGGCCGCGGCCACCGCCGCCCTCTCCCGCTCACCGGCCCTGACCAGGGCCTCGACCAGGTCGGGAACCAGCCCCATCGCCAGGTCGGAAGGCTGGCCCGCGTCCCACCCGCCGACCGCCGCGAAATGCCGCACGGCCTCGTCGTGCCGGCCCGCGACCAGCTCCACCAGCCCGAGCGCCCGTCTGGCGTACGCCGTCGCGTCGGCCAGCCGGCGCTCACCCGCCTCGGCCAGCACCCCGGCGGCCAGCTCGCCGGCCTCGGGACGGCCGCGGATCGCGGCGCACAGGGCCAGCAGCCCGCGGGTGCGGCAGGCCGTGTTCGGCTGGCCGACCTCGGCGGCGAACGCACACCCCTCCTCGGCGTGGGCCTCCGCCAGCCCGAGCCTGCCGCGGGCGAGCTCGTCGGCCGCCTGGTACTCGAGGTTCCACGCGAGCGCGCCCAGCGAACCGTCGGCGCGGGCCAGCCGCCCGGCGTCCTGGTACAGGCGCCTGCTCAGCGCGTGGTCGCCGAGCCCCCGGGCGATCGCCCCTGCCAGGGTCATCGTGATCGGATCGGTGAGCGCCCGCAGCCCGGCGCCGTCCCGTACGGCGGGCCCAGGGTCGTCGCCCGCGCGGACCCGGCAGGCCGCGCGCAACAGCCGCAGCACCGCCTCCTCGGGGTCGTCCGCGTGGTCGTTCTCGGGGTCGTCCGCGGGGTCGTCCGCGTGGTCGTCCGGGCCGTCCTCGAGGTCGTGCTCCGGCCGCCCCGCGTCGAGCCAGCCGGCGAGGTCGGACCAGGCCCCCGGGCGGTTGGTACGGGTCCCGAGATCGCCGTACATCGCGACGGTCGGGGTGAAGCGGCGCCGGTCGACCCGCAGCGCGTGCGGGATCCACGGCTTGATGAGGTCCATCGCGTCCTCGGGGGAGCCGATGAACTCCGCCACCACGGCGCGCATCGCGACCACGGAGATCCGGTCCACCTCGTCCAGGTGCGGCTCGCGCTCCGCCCGGTCGAGCAGGTCCCCGGCCGCGGCGGTGAACCCTCCGCGGACGGCGGCCCGCGCCGCGCTCCACAACCGCCGCCCCCGGTGCGGGCCCGCCGGGGTGAGCTCGGCGGCCCGCGACAGCGCGGCCATGGCCGCCGCCGGGCCACCGCGCAGCGCGGCCTGCTCGGCCGAGCGTTCCAGCAGCCCGGCAGCCTCCTCGTCGTGGCCCGTCGCGGCCTGACCGCGGTGCCAGGCGCGGCGGTGCTGGTCGGCCGGGGCGTCGAACGCCGACGCGAGGGCCCGGTGGATCGCCGCCCGCCTGCCCGCCGTCGCGCTGTGGTAGATCGCCGACCGCATCAGCGGGTGCCGGAACACCAGCCGCGGCCCGTCGTAGGTGAGCAGCTCGTCCAGCTCGGCCCGGTGCAGCGGCCCGGCGTCGACGCACAGCTCGGCGGCGGCCTTCTCGATCGTCTCCACGCTGCCGGAACCGTCGGCCGCGACGAGCTGGAGCAGCGGCAGCGCCTCCGCGTGCCGGGCGCGTACGCGGCTGAGGAACGAACGCCGCAGCTCGTCGGTCAACGCCGGCGGCTCCGGCGCTCCTTCCGGCGGCAGCTCCTTGCCCGCCAGCTCCAGCAGGGCCAGCGGGTTTCCCCCGGTGGCGGCCAGCAGATGGCGGTGCTCGCCGTCGCTCAGCCGCCGCCCGCCCAGACGCCCGCCCAGACGCCCGCCCAGGCGCTCGGCCAGGAGCGCCGTGGCCGCCTCTCTGCCGAGACCCATGAGCGGAACCCTGCGCAGGTGGGGCAGGTCGGTGCCGTGGCCCTCGTCGGCCCGCGCCGCCAGCATCAACGCGACCGGTTCGTCGTCGAGGCGGCGGGCGACGAACGCCAGCGTCTTCAACGTCGGCTGGTCCGCCCAGTGCGCGTCGTCGACGACGCACAGCACCGGCCGCTCACCGGCCAGCAGCGACAGCAGCGACAGGCTCGCCAGGCCCACCAGGAACGGATCGGGCGCGCCGCCGTGCGCCCGCCCGAACAGGATGTTCAGCGCCTGCGCCTGCGGCCCGGGCAACTCGCCGACCGAATCGAGCGCGGGCATGAGGAGCTGGTGCAGGGTCGCGTACGCCAGGTCCGCCTCGGGCTCGACGCCGACCGCGCGGAGCACCTGGAAACCGGATGCCCGCTCCTCCGCGTACGACAGCAGGGCCGTCTTGCCGATGCCCGGTTCGCCGTGCAGCACCACCCCGCCGCCGCGTCCCTCCGCGGCGCGGCGCAGCAACGAGTCCAGCAGCTCACTCTCGTCGGCTCGCCCCAGCACACGCCGAGCATAGAAAGCACCGGCATCCATGACAATCGCCCCGACCTCCATGAGGGCGGGGGCTTCCGGCCGACCCCCGTGGGGGCGGGGGCTTCCGGCCGGCCCGCGTGACGAGACCGGCGACTTCGCCGATGCGGGACAGGGGGCGCCCGCCTAGCGTCGGTCGCGTACCGGAACCCGCGAGACGAACCGGGAGGTGAGGCCACCATGACGCGCGGAGTGTTGAGCGGCCGTACCGCCATCGTCGCCAGCGCCGGGCACGGCATCGGCCACGGCGCCGCCGCGACGTCGTGCGCGCTCAGCAGGGCGGGCGCCAGCGTGGTGCTCGCCGCCCGGGACGCCCGGGCCCTGGAGGCACTGGCCGCTCACCTGGGGGCGGCGGGCGGCCAGGCGGTCGCCGTCCCCACGGACCTGACCAGCCCGGTGTCGGTGCGGCGGCTGGTCGAGCAGACCCTCGGCGCGTTCGGCCGCCTCGACGCCGCCTGCAACGACATCGCCTGCCCCGGCTGCCGCGCCGCTGTCGGCGCCGCGATCCCGCGCACCACCGACCCCACCACCGGCCGCACCACCGGCCGCACCACCGGCCGCGCGGACTGTGCGGCCGCCGGTTGTGACGGTGCCGCTCAGGTGCGGGCCATGTCGTCGGCGTTGAGGTACGAGGCGGAGGCGATGCGCCGCAGCGGCGGCGGCCGCGTCGTCAACCTGACGTCCTGCGGTGGCTCCCGGGCCGCCGTGATCGAGCTGACCCGCAAGGCGGCGCTCGACCTGGCAGGCTCCGGCATCCGCGTCAACGCCGTGGTAGTCGGCTCGGCGGTGGATCCGGCAGTCGGCCCGCTGGTCGGCTCGGCAGTGGGTTCGGCAGTCGGTCCGGCTGTGGGCTCGGCGGTGGATCCGGCAGTCGGCTTGGTTGGTGGGTCGGTGGGCGGCGTGGTTGACGGTTCGGAGGGCGGAACGGGTGGCGGACCTGGTGGCGGGAGCGGGGGTGTTGCCCGAGCCGTCCTGTGGTTGTGCTCCGATGCCGCCGCGCCGATCGGCGGCGGGGTGCTGCACATCCCCTCGGCACCCTGCTGCGACGCCGGGTGGGACAGCGGGCGGCGGCGCGGCGTCAGAGGGTTCGCGTCATGAACGCGCTGCGCGGGTCGGGCCGGTAGCCGGCGAACGGCTCGCAGTACGCGAAGCCGAACTTCTCGTACAACCGCCGCGCGGGCAGGAAGAACGCCGCCGACCCGGTCTCCAGGCTCAGCCGGGTGAAGCCCATCCTGCGGGCCTCGGCGATGATGTGCTTCAGCAGCAGGGACGCGACCCCGCTCTGCCGTCGCGCCGGCGAGGTGCGCATCGACTTCACCTCGGCGTGGCCGGCGTCCAGCCGTTTGATCGCCCCGCAGCCGACGATCGTGTCGCCGTCCACGACCGACCAGAACGTCACTCCGGGCTCGCGCAGCCCGTCGAGGTCGAGCGCGTGCTTGCTCTCCAGGGGCGTGATGGAGCGCATCTGCTGTACGTGTTCGTCAAGGAACGTGGCGATCTCCGGGCTGGACAAATCGTCGACCACGATCTTCATGCGCGTCTCCTTACGGCGGTTGTCAGGCACAGCCTGCCATCCCGCTTGCCGCCGGGTTCCGGAGGGGCGGCCGTCAGCCGACCGCCATCGCCTATGATTTAGACATATGTCGAAGCAGGGAGTGTTGTCGTGACCGCCGTCACCGGGCAGCAGTGCTGCTGGCCGATCGCCCGTGAGCCGCTGTCGGAGAGCAGCGCGACGGAGCTCGCCGCGCTGCTCAAGGCGGTCGCCGACCCGGTCTCCAGGCTCAGCCGGGTGAAGCCCATCCTGCGGGCCTCGGCGATGATGTGCTTCAGCAGCAGGGACGCGACCCCGCTCTGCCGTCGCGCCGGCGAGGTGCGCATCGACTTCACCTCGGCGTGGCCGGCGTCCAGCCGTTTGATCGCCCCGCAGCCGACGATCGTGTCGCCGTCCACGACCGACCAGAACGTCACTCCGGGCTCGCGCAGCCCGTCGAGGTCGAGCGCGTGCTTGCTCTCCAGGGGCGTGATGGAGCGCATCTGCTGTACGTGTTCGTCAAGGAATGTGGCGATCTCCGGGCTGGCCAAAGCGTCGACTCGCGGTCGCCGGCGGCATGGAGGCAGGACCCGGTACGCCGCCCTGTCCCGGCGCGGACGCGTACCGAAGGAACTGCGTCCCGGCGGCGGTTTGGGGCGACGATCTCCGGCCGCCGATGGGCTCGCTACAGCGCACCAACCTGACCTGGCACCGTGCCTGGCATGAGGCGGAGGACGCTGTTCTCAGCGGATGCCAGTGAGCTTTTCGGGATTGGTGACTGAGTAGATAGCGGCGATCCGGTCGCCACCGGGCGTGAGATCCACGACGACTACGGCGAGTGGGCTGTCGCCGGAGAAGACGAGCGCGCACGGGTCGCCGGCCACACGCCGGTAGCGGAGGTCCACCTCGCCTGGCGACAGCGTCGCGGCGACCGACATGAACAGCGCGGCCACCTGGTCGCGGCCGCGCACCGGGTGCAGGCTGGTGGCAGGCCCCTTACCACCGCCGTCGGTCCACAAGGTCACGTCTGGTGCCAGCACCTCGAGCAGGGCCCGCAGATCGCCGCCGAGTGCGGCCGCGGCGAACCGTTCAGTGACCTGGGAATGAACGTCGGGCTCGGTCCGGTGACGGGGACGGCGTGCGTGGACGTGGCGGCGCGCGCGGGCCGCGAGTTGGCGGACCGCGGCCGGCGTACGGCCGAGGATGTCAGCTATCTCCGGATGGCTGAACCCGAACACTTCATGCAGCACGAACACTGCTCGTTCCAGCGGTGACAGGGTTTCCAGCACCACCAGCACCGCCATCGACAACGATTCGGCGCGCTCGGCGGTGCCGCTGGCGTTGTCCTCGGCCGTGACCAGCGGTTCCGGTAGCCATGGGCCGACGTAGGTCTCCTGTCGGCGGCTCAAGTTCGCACGCCGGGCGAGCGCCTGGTTCACCGCGATACGCACCAAATAGGCACGAGCGTTCTCGACCGGTCCGGCGTCCTGCTTGCGGTGGCGAGCGGACCAGGCCAGCCACACCTCTTGCAGCGCGTCCTCGGTGTCGGCGACGCTGCCGAGCATGTTGTAGACCACGGAGAACAGCAGTTCCCGATAACCGAGGAACTGTTCGGTGACGGTGTCGGTCGCGTGCAATGGGATCGGTGTCATGGCGTACCTCCTGATCTGTCGCGACCGAAGAGTCTCGTCGCGTGGCGAGTGTGACATGAACGCCTCAGATGTGATCTGTGCCGCGGCCGTTGGTGGCGATGTCACAGTCCCCGGCCGGCATCCCTCTTTGGTGGCGTCCAGGATTCACGACTCAGAGGGAAGATCTTCGATGCGTACACTGATTCGCGATGTCAGGGTGTTCGACGGCGAGCGCACCATTGCGACGGCCGACGTGGTGATCGAGGACAGTACGATCGCCCTGGTCGGTGCCGGCGGAGACCGCCCGGCCGATGTCGAGGTCGAAGGGACGGGCAGGACGCTGCTGCCGGGGTTGATCGACGCGCACACGCACGTGTTCGACGGCAGCCTGGCCCAGGCCTTGCGGTGCGGGGTCACCACCGAACTCGACATGTTCTGCCTCCCGCAGATCCTCGCGGGGCAGCGGCGGCTGGCCGCTGACAACGACGACGTGGCCGATCTTCGCAGCGCCGGCACGCTGGCGACCGCTCCAGGCGGGCACCCGACCCAGCTGCTGGCGGCCCTGGCGGGCACCGTCCTGAACGGGCTCGACGCCGCTGCGATCGACTTCGTCTCCGATCCCGCGCAGGCGCCGGCCTTCGTCCAGGCCCGGTTGGCCGAGGGGGCCGATTACCTCAAGATCGTCATCGACGATGGTGCCGTGCACGGGGCCGACCTTCCCGTCATGACGGCGGACATCGCCGCCGCCCTCTCCGCGGCGGCACACGAGGCGGGACTACGGGTGATCGCTCATGCGATCACTGCTTCCGAGGTGGAGATCGCGCTCGAGGCCGGCGTGGACGGCCTGGCTCATGTGTGGGCTGACCTGGCGCTGGACGACCCGGCCTCGCAGCGACTGGCTGAGCGGGTTCGAGCCCGAGGGGTCTTCGTGGTGACCACGCTCGCCTATTTCGAAGCGATCACCGCGCAGCACGTCGAGACCGCCGACTGCGCCCGTCCCGGCAGCTCCATCAACGCCATCGGCGCGCTGCGGGCTTTGCGCCGCGCGGGCGCGCCACTGCTCGCCGGGACGGATGCCACCCCGTTCGTGCCGGCCCATGGCGCTGGGATGCACCGCGAGCTGCAGTTGCTCACCGAGGCCGGGCTCAGCGCCGAAGAGGCGCTCGCCGCCGCGACGAGCGTGCCCGCGCGTCACTTCGGGCTGGCCGACCGCGGCCGGATCGCCCCTGGTCTTCGCGCGGATCTGGTGCTGGTCGAAGGCGACCCCACCCGTGACATCACCGCTACCGGCTCCATTGCCGAGGTCTGGCGCCGCGGAGTGCGCCAGGCCCGCTAGGAACCACCCGCCCACCGGGGCGCGCTGACTGACGGACTTCAATGACGATGGGGGCCGCTGCGGGCCTTCGCGTTCCGTCGTCGCTATCGCTCGGGCTGCCCTATCACAACTGGATGTACTAGTAGGACGGGAGCGTTGGCCTGGTCTTCAAGGAGGCCGGCTGGCGCATGACCGAAGAAGATGCGCTCACATCGCCGCCACTGCCCCAACCCCCGGGTGAGTTGACTCGCCACTCAAGGCCGGTGGTCGGTCGCAGAATACACACCGGCTGAAAAGACTCTCCGCCACTACCGTCCGGGATGAGGCGGACGAACTTCTACACCCGGCCGGAGATCCTGGCCGCCGCGGACGACATCGCCCACTCCTACCCGACCGCCCGCGAGACCGGTGCACGTTTCGACTTCACGACGAGCGAGAGGGCCCCGTTCGTCGGCCTGCCCGCGGGCGGCTCGTACTCCCCACCCGGGGAGCTGCTGAGGTTCGTGACGGCGCTGCGGGAGGACGGCAGGCTGCTCGACCACGCGACCGTCGAGCTGGCCACGAGCGGCAAGTCCGTTAGGCGATGCCCGGACGGTGGTTGAACCCCGGCGGGGGAGGGGGCCGTACCAGGCCGAGAGACCACTGAAAGGGCAACCATGAACATGCGCACCCTGGGCGTTCCCGGCCTGGCCGTCGCCGCGGCGCTGGTCGCCGCCTCGCTCGCCCCGGTCCCCGCCGGCGCCACCACGCCCGTCTACCTGGCGGCGGTGCTCAAAGGCGCCAACGAGGTGCCCGTCAAGGGGAAGAAGGCCGGCGACCGGGACGGCAGCGCGATCGCCGTGTTCCGCGTCCACGGCCACCGGGTGGACTACGCCATGCGATGGCACAGGATCGCCGCGCCCGGCGGGTTCCACATCCACCGCGGCCGGGAGGGGGAGAACGGCGAGGTCAAGATCCCGTTCTTCGGCCAGGCGCTGCCCGCGAGCCTGCACGCCGTCAAGGGCGCGGTGACGGTCAAGGACCGCGCCCCGCTCGGCCGTATCCCCAACAACCCCGGCAACTGGTACGCGAACCTGCACACCGCCCAGTTCCCCGGCGGCGCGATCCGCGGCCAGCTCTACCGGGGCGACTGGTAGGCGGGTGGCGGCCACCGAGCCACCACACCGCTCGGGATGCTGCCGTGAAATGTCCGTAATTTCTGGATGGTGATGTGGGAGGTCGCTGGGTAGAGATCGCAGCACGGGGAAAGGAGCCTGCCATGAACGACCCAGCGGAGGGCGGGTGCCTCTTCCGGCTGCGTGATCTGTCCGACGTGGGCACGTACGTGGTGGACGACCGCGGGCACATCGTCGACGTCAACCCCCGGGCCGAGCAGATCCTCGACCGCGCCGCCTCGACCCTGATGGGCAAGGACGCCCACGACCTGCTGCACCGAGGGAAGTACGGCGAGCCCCTGCCGCGCAGCCGGTGCGCGGTGCGGCAGGTCCTCATCGCCGGCGAGACCCGCCAGGGCGACGACGAGTGGCTGGAGTGCGGGAACGGCTCGCTGCTCCCGGTGTCCTGGATGGTGACCCCCTACCGCAACGGCGAGGGCGACAAGGGCGCCCTGGTGCTCTTCCGCGAGGGCTCCTCGCCCGGCCTCGCCGAGGAGGGACGCAGACCGTCCGCGTCGTCGATGGCCGAACTGGACCGGCTGGCCCTGCTGGCGGAGGCGACCGCTACCCTGACCGCGAGCCTGGTCGTCGACGACACCGTACGCCAGCTCATCCGCCTGGTGGTCCCCCTCATGGCGGACTGGGCGGTGGTGGACCTGTTCACCGAGGAGGGCGAGGTGTCGCGCGCCGCCGTGGTGCACTACGAGAACGGCGTCCGCGTGCACCGGCGCGAACTGGAAGGGCCGATGCCGCCCGTGCCGCAGGAGTCGTCGATGCCCCTGTCGCGGGCGCTGCGCGGGGTCACCCCCTCGCTGGTGGGACCGCAGGACTACCAGGGCCCTCCCGACTCGGACATCGCGGTGGCGCAGCGCGAGTTGTTCGACGGGACCGGCATGCACTCCGCGAGCATCGCGCCCATCCGCGGCGTGCGGGAGGTGGTGGGCGCGCTGACCCTGGGACGTTCGGAGCGGTCGGCGGCGTTCACCCCGGACGACCTGCTGCTGGTCGAGGACATCGCCCGCCGCGCCGGGCTCGCGCTCGACAACGCCCGCCTGTACGAACGGCAGCGCCGGGTCGCGGAGACCATGCAGCGCCACCTGCTGCCGACGCTGCCCCGCGTGCCGGGGCTGCAGATGGCCGCCCGCTACCTGCCCGCGCCCGACGCCTCACAGGTCGGCGGCGACTGGTACGACGCCTTCGTGCTGTCCGACGGTTCGACGGCGCTGGTGATCGGCGACGTCGTCGGCCACGACCTCGATGCCGCGGCGGGCATGGCCCAGGTCTGCAACATGCTTCGCGCGTACGCCGGGGAGGTGGAGGAGCCTCCCAGCGTGATCGTGAGCCGGCTCGACGAGGCGGTCGTGCGCATGGCGGAGACGACGATGGCGACCGTCGTCTTCGCCCGGGTGGAACGCGCGGCCGGCGGCTGGCGGCTGCGCTGGACCAACGCCGGCCATCCACCGCCCCTCCTGGCCGAACGCGACGGACCGGCCCGCTTCCTCGACGAGGGCAGCGGCCTCCTGCTGGGCACCGGGTTGTCTCCCGGCCGCGACGACGCCACCGTCGACCTGCCGCCCGGCGCGGTGCTGCTGCTCTACACCGACGGGCTGATCGAGTCTCCCGGCCACTCCCTCGACGAGGGCCTGGACCGGCTCGCCCAGCACGCCGTCTCCCTGGCCGACCGGCCCCTGGGCGCGATCTGCGACGCCCTGCTCGCCGACGTGCGCCCCGCCGACAACGACGACGACGTCGCGGTGATCGCCCTCCGCGTCCCGGGCTAGGCGCGGGCCGGACGTGTCGCCGGCGGTGACCGGCGTGGGTCAGTACACCCTCGCGGACGCGGCCGCCCAGGTGTTGCACGAGCCCGGGTCGCCGGTGGCGAAACCGCGCCCCACCCAGGAACGGACCGTGGCGGTCCTGCCGTACCAGCTGTTCCTGCCGTCACCGTCGCCGACGGGGAGGGTCCTGAAATAGTGCCAGTCCTTCGCGGAGCGGCCCTTCATGGGCCAGACGCTCTTCATGAACGCGCCGCCCAGGCAGGCCGACTGGAGGAAGTAGCGCCGGGACTGCTCGCGGGACTCGGCCTTCGATCCGGCGGGCAGTTCGCCGAGGGCGGCCGAGATCCCGGTCAGGTCCTGCACGTGATAGCCGTACATGGAGGCGGCCGTGTGGAACAGCCAGAGGTCGGAGGGGTTGTCGGTCCACTCCTCGCCGATCTGGAAGATCAGCGTGCGTGACTTCTCGCAGTACCACGCCTGGGAGCCGGCGCCGTCCACGGGCAGGTCGCAGTGGTTCTTCGGGATCCTGCTCATATGCCGCACCCTGACCGGTTCGTACGGCAGGCCCGCGCCGGTGAGATGCCGTTTCCACGATCGTTCCAGGCAGGCGACGACCGCGTTGACGTAGGCGCGCGCCAGCTTGCGGTCGTCGCGCCTGACCGGCGGCTCCGTGCACTTCGTTCGGGGCAGCGGACCCGCCTCGTAGAGCGCGTTGGCGGTCAGCTCGGAGCGGTCGACGGGGTGGCTCGCCGTCTCCGCGGCGGCGGTCGCCGCCCACGGCCCGGTCAGTTGCCCGGTCAGTGGTGCGGCGAGGACGCCCGCCAGCACCGTGATCATGAAAGGTCTCACGAGGCGTGACTTTAGGGCCCGGTCCTACCGTCCACAAATCGCCGGCGGCCGGTCGAGATCGCGTACGAACGCACCGTTTCCAGGAACAACCCGGTCGCGGCGAGCCCGAGGAGCCCGTGGTGCCACCCCCAGCCCACGCCGATGCCGATCAGCCCGTCCAGGGCCATGATCCCGCCGCCGCCGGCGACGGCCAGGGCCATCACGGCGAGCACCGGCAGCATCAGCCGCCTGGGCACCCGGCGGCCCGGCGGCAGGACCGTGAGGAGGACCACCCCGGCTCCCGCCACCCCCGTCGCGGCCGCGAGCCACTGCGCCGCGGCCGGGTCCAGGAAGTAGCCCGCGGCCTCGGCGGCCGACACCGGTGGCCCGCCGGGGAACCCGAGCTTCGCCTGCGCGGCGAAGACGGCCTTCCCCGCGGCGTAACCGAGGAACAACCCTGCCATCGCGTACGCCGGCCAGCGTCGTGCGCGGCAGCGTCGCGGATCGGAACGTGTCATGCGCGTCACCGTACGGGCCGCCCGCCCCGGCCTCCTTCCCCGCGGCAGGTGAAGGACGTCCCCCGCACGAGGGAGACGGCTACGTCATTTGTCCACCCGCCGCCCGGTCATTCGGGCGGTGTTGCCCGGATCATGCCCGTGCCTACCATGTGGCGCAGCCGACACGCCCCCCGCCGGAGGGCGAGAAGAGAGGTCGATCCGTGGACGTCTCCATCGGCACGATCTGGGAGGCCGTCGCCCGCCGCCTCCCCGGCGCGGTGGCCATCTGCGAGCCGGGCCGCGACCACACGTACGCCGAGTTCGACGACCGGGCGGCGCGGCTGGCCACGGCGCTGGAGCGAGCCGGGGTGGGGCCGGGCGACCGGGCCGACGTCACGATCGTCGACGCGCTCGCCTCCAGCGAGGGCGGGCCGTTCGCCTTCGCAATCACCTCGGCTACTGAAGGACCCCGCCGGGACCGAGGCCACGTTCCGCGTCATCGACGGCGTCCGCCACTCCGTCCCCGGCGACCTCGTGCGGGTCGAGCGGGACGGCGCGATCACCTTCCTCGGCCGGGGCTCGGGCGTGATCAACACGGGCGGGGAGAAGGGTCTTCCCGCAGGAGGTCGAGAACGCGCTGCTCGCCCACCCGGGCGTGAACGACTGTGTCGTGGTGGGCGTCCAGGACGAGACGTGGGGGAGCGTGTCTCGGCGGTGGTCGCCACCCCGGACGGCACGCTCACGGAGCGGGAGCTTCAGGACTGGGTCCGCCGCGGCCTGGCCGGCTACAAGGTGCCGCGCGCTATCGTGCTCCTCCCGGCCCTGCGCAGGACGCCCACGGGGAAGCTCGAAGTGGCGTGGGCCCGCCGCGTGATCGAGCAGGCCGCCGGCCGGACCGGCGCGTCGATCAGTCGGTCTTTGCCAGCTCGTCAAGGGCGGCGCGGGTGACCTGGAGCCCGTTGCCGGGAAGCGGGGTGTACGTGTCGCCCGCCTTCGCGGACGTCGCCGCCCTGCCGTCCGGCCCCGTCGCGACGTACTGCCCCTGCTCCGGGCTCAGCATGGTGTGGTCCCCGGCGTCCTCCCAGGCGTGCAGGAACAGCAGGTAGCTCTTGTCCTGGTCGAGCTTGACCTCGTCGAGCGCGGTCAGCTTCTCGCCGTCGAGCTCTCCGCCGAGCTGCCTGACCTCGACGGAGCGCACGTCGGCCGGATCGCCCTTGAACACGTGGGTGATCTCCGCCGTGGCGATCGTGACGATGTCGCCGACCTCCTGTTCGGTCGCTCGCCTGGCCTCGGCTCCGCCTCCGCATCCCGCCACGGACAGGACGAGGCCCGCGCAGACGGTGAGCGCGGCAAGGTGTCGCTTCGCCATCAGAACTTCCTCACGTAGCCGGTGGTGTAGTAGCTCGTCACGTCGCTGTTGTCGTGCGACTGGCGGCGCGTCATGGTGTTCCGGTTGCGGCGACGGCACATGATCGAATCGTTGCGCGTATTGTGGCCCAGGCTCAGCGCATGGCCGAGCTCGTGCGTGAAGACGCTGTGCACGTAGTTCTGGAACCGGCTGGCCTTCGTGGCGATCGTGCGGGCGTTGAGCGTGATGTAGCAGCCTGTGGTCCCGCCGTTGACGTGGTAGCTGTAGTAGTGCCCGTAGCTTGACGAGCTGTAGCGTCCCGCCTTGACGTTGCAGTTGGCGCTCGATGCTTTGAGCAGGTTCACCCTGGCGTGGTGAGAAATAGTCAATACCTGTGGATCAAGATCTTTTATGCGGCTATTGACCGCTCCTCGATGGCCAGTGATTCCTCGGGCCGCTCGACGAGCTTGCCCTTGACGAAGGTCGCCCCGGCGCGGACCAGG
>NZ_SMLD01000154.1:0-22635 GCF_004352805.1 Nonomuraea mesophila | reverse complement strand
CTCCAGCCCCCATCGGCGGGAAGCCACCGCCCTGTTGCCCCGGCATCCCCTGCGCGCCGGGCCCGTACGGCGGCCGGGAGGGGCCGTGCCCGGGAGACGGCGGATATGGGGTGGACATCAGCGACCCTTCACAACACAGCGGCGAAATCTTGACCGGGTGGCCACGACAGCCGAAAGGCCGTGTCCGACGGAGCACGAGGGGGCGCCTGCCGTCTTTCTGGCGGCCAGGCATGCGTCCGCCCCCCGCGGCTGAACCGTGGCCGGGTCCGAGCCTACGGACGGCCCGCACGCGGGCGTGTCAGGCGAACACCCGACAACCCGATCACGGTTCGGTCGAGGCCCGCGCGACCTCACGTCACCGGATCGGCGAGGCGGCCCCACATACGAAGAACGGCGGCGTCCCCGAAGGACACCGCCGTGCTCATGCCGACTCTGTGGGTGGAGCTATGGGGATTCGAACCCCAGACCTCCTCCATGCCATGGAGGCGCGCTACCAACTGCGCCATAGCCCCTGATCACCGCTCCGAGCACACCCGTTGCGGCGCTCGGAGAGCATATAGCCATCCGCCGCGATTCTCCTAATCGCGCGGGCACACCGCGGGACGACCGCACGGCCCCCGAGCCGTACGGACCTCAGGCCACGGCCTCCGGCCGGTCGTCGCTGTTGACCGGCTCCGGCAGCGTGCCCGCGTTGTGCTCCAGCAACCGCCAGCCCTTACGCCCTTCCTGCAGCACGGACCAGGAACAGTTGCCCAGCCCGCCGAGCGCGGGCCACAACTCCTCCGGCAACCCGAGCAGCTCGCAGATCCCGAGCCGCAGCGCGGCCCCGTGCGAGGCCACGACGAGCAGCCCGTCGTCGTCGAGGCGGCCGGCCCACTTGCGCATGGCGGCCGCCACCCGGGCGGCCACGTCGCCGACGGGTTCACCGTCGGGCGCCTCCCAGGCCGCGTATTCGGTGGGCCAGCGCGCGGCGATCTCCTCACGCGTCAGCCCTTCCCATTGACCGCCGCCGCGCTCGCGGAAATCCTTGTCGACCGCCACGTCGAGCCCGACGATCCGCCCGAGCGCCAGCGCCGTGTCGTTGGCCCGCTGGAGGTCGGAGGAGACGATCAGGGTCGGACGCAGCGAAGCGAGCAGCGAGGCTGCCCTGGCGGCCTGAGCTGTGCCGGTCTCGTCGAGGGGGATGTCGGAGTGGCCCTGGAAGCGCCGCTCGACGTTCCACAACGTCTGCCCGTGACGAAGACACACGATCCTTCTGCTCAACTGCGGGCCCGCTGCAGATTGGCCTGCATGACGCTCTCCGGCAGCGCGATGACCGGGCAGTCCTTCCAGAGACGCTCGAGCGCGTAGAACGTACGGTCTTCCTCGTGCTGGACGTGCACGACGATGTCGATGTAGTCGAGCAGCACCCAGCGGCCCTCACGCTCGCCCTCGCGGCGTACGGGCTTGACGTCGGCCTCGGTGCGCAGCCGCTCCTCGATCTCGTCGACGATGGCGCGTACCTGGCGGTCGTTGGTGGCGGAGCAGAGCAGGAAGGCGTCGGTGATGACGAGCTGTTCGCTCACGTCGTATGCAAGGATGTCATCGGCCAGCTTGTCGGCCGCGGCCTCCGCGGCGATGCGCACGAGCTGGACGGATCTGTCAGATGCGGTCACGATGCGGGTCTGTCCTCCTGTGTCGGCAGCAAGCCTTATGTTGAGCGTACCCTTCCGGGCCGAAACCCCTCACCCACAGCGTGACGACCTTCAGCCGGTGGGGTGATAAAGCCCGCGTTTATTGATGTACTGCACGATTCCGTCGGGCACGAGATACCAGATGGGTTCGCCTTTGGCGACGCGCTGCCGGCACTCCGACGACGAGATGGCCAGCGCGGGGATCTCCAGCAGCGTCACCTTGCCGTCGGGCAGTCCGGGGTCGTGCAGCGTGTGGCCGGGGCGCGTGCAGCCGACGAAATGGGCCAGCTCGAACAACTCGTCGGCGTCCTGCCAGCCGAGAATGGCGCCGAGGGCGTCGGCTCCGGTGATGAAGAAAAGGTCGGTCTGCGGGCCGTAAATTTCCGAAATGTCACGCAATGTGTCGATAGTGAAGGTCGGTCCAGGGCGTTCCACGTCCACCCTGCTCACGGAGAAACGGGGGTTGGAGGCCGTCGCGATGACCGTCATCAGATAGCGGTCCTCCGGCGCGGACACCTCACGCTCGGACTTCTGGTACGGCCGTCCGGTGGGCACGAAGACGACCTCGTCGAGCCGGAAATGGTGGGCCGCTTCGCTGGCCGCGACCAGGTGTCCGTGGTGGATGGGATCGAACGTCCCACCCATCACACCTACTCGCCGCTTCCCCTGGACACCAGGCGCGTTCATCATGAAACGGACCTTACGCGGAGGTCTTACGCCAACATGATGGCACCCCCCTGAGTGATGTCCGCGCATCACTTCAGTTGCGGACGTAGCATGCCGGGCATGACGACCACCCCGGACCGCAACCGCGTCCAACTGCCCGGCATATCGTCCCGAGCCTACGAACACCCCGCAGACCGGTCCGCCCTGGTCGCTCTGCGTAAGTTGAGTGGGTTCGACACAGTTCTCAAGCAGATGTCCGGCCTCGTCAGTGAGCGCCGGTTGCGCCTGATGTACCTTGCGTCCGCCGTACGCGTGAGCGAGACGCAGTTCCGCCCGCTCTACGACATGGGCCGCGACGCCGCCTACACCCTCGACCTGCACCGGATCCCCGAGATCTACGTCCAGCAGGACCCGCAGGTCCAGGCCAAGGCCATCGGCTTCGACGACCCGTTCATCGTCGTGACCACCGGTCTGCTCAACCTCATGAACGAGGAGGAGCAGCGCTTCGTCATCGGCCACGAGACCTCGCACATCCTGTCGGGGCACGCGGTCTACCGGACGATGCTCGACATCCTCACCCGCCTCGCCACCCGCGTCGCCTGGATCCCGCTCGGCTACATCGGCCTGCGCGCGATCGTCGCGGGCCTGGAGGAGTGGTACCGCAAGTCCGAGCTGTCCTCCGACCGCGGCGGCCTGCTCACGGGGCAGGACCCCGAGGCGGCCAAGCGCGCGCTGATGAAGCTCGCCGGCGGCGACTACACGCACGAGATGAACATCGAGGCGTTCCTGGAGCAATACCAGGAATACGACACCGCGGGCGACCTTCGCGACGGCTTCCTCAAGGTGCTCAACCTGCTCGGCACCACCCACCCGTTCGCGGTGGTGCGCGTGGCGGAGCTGGACAAGTGGCAGCGCAGCGGCGAATACGACCGGATCATCGGCGGCGACTACCCGCGCAGGGAAGACGACGCCAACGCCCGGGTGACCGACGAGATGAAGGCCGCCGCCGAGTCCTACCGCGCCTCATGGCAGCAGTCCCAGGACCCGTTCATCGGCGTCCTGCGCGACGTGGCCGAGGGCGCCGTCAACGCGGGCGAGCGCATCTTCAACCGCTTCTCCCGCCGCGACGGCGGCCAGGGCTGACGGGAGCGCCGCACGCGGCCGATCAGCGTGATCGACCGCGTGATCCGCCGCCCACGACGACGGCGGATCCGATCAGCACGGACCACCAGCAGCACGGATCCGAGCCGCACGATCCGAGCCGCACGATCAGCGCCGCACGATCAGGGCGGCACGATCAGCGCCGCACGGATCACCAGCAGCACGGATCACAGCAGCAGGGCGATGGCGCGCACGGCGGCCGCGCACAGGGCGACGAACCCGCCCAGCACGGCCAGTGCGCGCAGCCCTTCCCTGCGCAGATCGGGCAGGCGCTGACCGATACGTTCGATCTCGCGCCCGGTGAAACCACCGCACAACATCCCGAACACCACACCCGCCACGGTCACGGGCGCGGCCTGCTGCCACCAGTCGGCGTCGATCTCACCGCCGCCGGTCGCCCAGAGCGCGCCGCCCGACGCCACCGCGACGGGCACGCCGGGCCAGACGGCCGCGCTCGCCCCCGCGGCGGCGAGCGCGAACGGGAAGAGCAGCACGCGCAACGCCACCCGCGTGGCCCGTGAGCTGCGCTTCCTCACCAGCCAGTGGCTCATCCAGAGGGTCCTGGTCAGCACCACCAGCACCGCAGTGATGGCGATGGAGGCGATCGGCCAGATCACCGAGGTCACCACGCACGGCACGGCCAGCGCGGCGAGCAGCAGCAGAGCACCGTTGCCTGCGGGCAGCGTGGTGGACTTCTCGGAGCGAAGGCCCGTCTTCCGCTTGTCCTGCGCCTTGGTCGCGGCTCTCGCGCGCACGGCCGCCGCCGTCCGCTGACGCGGCCCGGTGACGCGCGGCCCGGTCACCTTGCCGTCCACGCTCCCGCGTCCCCTGGGCGCGGGCACCTTCCCTTCGGCCTGTACCCGGCTGCGCGCCGCGGCCCCGTCGGCCCCCGCCCGGCTCCGAGCGGTTCCATCGGCACCCGCCCGGCTCCTCGGTGTTCCATCCGTACCGGCCGCCCGGGTCCGCGCGGCCCCGTCGGCACCGGCCGCCCGCGTCCGTGCGCCTCCGTCCGTACCGGCGCGACCCCGCGCCGAACCCTCCGCACCTGTCCGGCTCCGAGCGGGATTCTCCGCACTTGTACGACTCCGAGCAGCTCCCTCCGCGCCTGTCCGGCCCCGAGCGGAACCCTCCCCACTCGCCGCACCCGACCGGCCCCGAGCAGCCCCGTCCGCACCCGACCGGCCCCGAGCAGCCCCGTCGGAACCAGACCGACTCCGAGCCGTCCCGTCCGTGCTCGACCGGCTCCGAGCAGCCCCGTCCGCACCTGACCGGCTCCGGGCGGCCCCGTCCGTGCCGGCCGCACGGCTGCGTGCGGCGGCGGCGTCCGTGCCCGCGCGGCCACGGGCCGCGGAGCCGTCGGCGCCCGACCGGCCGCGCGCGGCGGAACCCTCGGGATTGGCGCGGCTGGGGGCCGCGGGATTGTCCGCGCCCGCCCGGCTCCGGACCGCCGCGCCGTCCACGTTGCCACGGCTGCGCGCCGCCACGCCCTTGCTGTCAGCGCCGCTACGGCCACGCGGCGGAGGCACCTTGCCGTCCACGCCCGTGCCACCGGCCCGCCCGCGCGCCGGGTCCTCCGTCGTACGGCTGCGCACGGCCGCGCCCTTGCCCGCCTCCTCGGCCGCCTCGACGGCCCGTCCACCGGCCGGGGCGGGCTCGGGATCGGCTCCGCTCGCCGCCCTGGCCAGCCGCGACAGCCGGTCGGCCAGCAACGCCGCCGTGGGCCGCTTGCCCGGCTCCCTGTTGAGCGCCGCCCGCAGCAGGGGCAGCAGTTGCACAGGTACGCCCTTGAGGTCGGCCTGCCCGTTCAGCACCGCGTACATCTGCGCCTCGGCCGTGCCCCGCCCGAACGTCGGCCGCCCGGTCGCCGCGAACGCCACCGTGGCCGCCCAGGCGTGTACGTCGGCGGGCGAGTCGACCTGCTCGTCGGCGAAGATCTCCGGGGCGGTGTAACCGGGCGTGCCGAGGAACGTGCCGGTCATGGTGAGCCGGGTCGCGTCGAGCACCTGGGCGATGCCGAAGTCGATCAGGACCGGCCCTCTGTCGGCCATGATGATGTTGCCGGGCTTGAGGTCACGGTGGACGACGCCCGCCGCGTGGATGATGGCCAGCGCCGCGGCGATGCCCTGGGCCATGTCGACCAGCTGGGCGTCGTCGAGCGGGCCGTCCTGGCGTACGCGGTCGAGCAGCGTGACGCCCTCGATGTGCTCCATGACCAGGTAGGGGCGTGCGCAACCCAGGTCGGCGTCGAGGACCTTGGCGACGTACGGGCTCTCGACCCTGCGCAGCGCACGGACCTCGCGCTCCAGCCTGATGCGCGAGATCTCGTCCTCGGCCAGGTCGTGCAGGACCTTCAGCGCGACGTGCTCGCTACGACGGGTCGAGGCGAGGTAGACCTCGCCCATGCCGCCGCGGCCGAGCCGCTCGACCAGGGTGTACGGCCCCACCTTGCCGAGCTTGCTCACCGTCCCTCCCCGCCCGGCGTGCCCATAAGGGACACAACCCTAGCGCCGTGACGCGAGTCACCGCGTGAGGCACGCCGAAGGTCAACGGTGCGCGTGGTCGGAGAGCATGCTGTCGATCTCGGCCGTGGGCGCCTCGGACAGCCGTTGCCGGTTGTTCCTGCGCCAGTTGACCCGGCCGCGGCTCTCCAGCCGGAGCAGCAGCCGGTCGGCACCGAACAACACCGCGGCCATGAGAGCGAGGGCGACGACAATTTCCATGCCCCCAGTCAAACCGCGTCGTCAGGCGCCGGCCATGCCGACACGCCGGTTAACCGGCCACCACCGTGCCCTCCGACGTGCGCAAATGCCCCTCACCGGTGTAGATCCACTTGGTGGACGTCAGCTCGGGCAGCCCCATCGGGCCACGCGCGTGCAGCTTCTGCGTGGAGATGCCGATCTCCGCCCCGAAGCCGAACTCGCCCCCGTCGGTGAACCTCGTCGAGGCGTTGACCGCCACGGCCGCCGAGTCGACGAGCGCGACGAACCTGCGGGCGGCGCCCTGCGACCGGGTGACGATGGCGTCGGTGTGGCCGGAGCCGTAGCGCCTGATGTGGGCCACCGCCTCCTCCAGCGAGCCGACGACGGCGGCGGCGATGTCGAGCGAGAGGTATTCGGCGCGGAAGTCGTCCTCGGTGACCGGCACGACCTCGCCGTACGAGGCGATCCTCGCGTCGCCGTGCACGGTCACGCCCGCCTCGGCCAGCGCCCGCAGCGCCCTGGGCACGAACGCGTCGGCCACGTCGGCGTGCACCAGGAACGTCTCCGCCGCGTTGCACACCGAGGGCCGCTGCGCCTTGGCGTTGAGCAGGATCTGCACGGCCAGGTCGACGTCGGCGTCGGCGTCGACGTAGACGCTGCAGTTGCCGACGCCGGTCTCGATCACCGGGACGGTGGACTCCTCGACCACCGCGTTGATCAGCGACGCGCCGCCGCGCGGGATCAGCACGTCGACCAGGCCGCGGGCGCGCATGAGCTCCTTGACGGAGTCACGCGTCAGCCCGGGGACGAGCTGCACGGCCCCCGCGGGTACCTCGGTGCCGGCCAGGGCGTCCTGCATGACTCGCACGAGAGCGGTGTTGGAGCAGTGGGCACTGGACGAGCCCCTGAGCAGCACCGCGTTGCCGCTCTTCAGGCAGAGGGCGGCCGCGTCGACGGTGACGTTGGGGCGGCCTTCGTAGATGATGCCGATCACGCCCAGCGGCACCCTGAGCTGGCGCAGCTCGAGGCCGTTGGGCAACGTGGTGCCGCGCACGACCTCGCCGACCGGGTCGGGCAGGTCGGCCACCTGGCGTACGGCCTCGGCGATGCCCGCGATCCTCGCCTCGTCGAGCCTCAGCCGGTCGATCATCGCCTCGGCGGTGCCCTGGGACCTGGCCTGCTCGACGTCCTTGGCGTTGGCCTCGACGATCGGCGCCGCGTGCGCGACCAGCGCGTCGGCGACGGCGCGCAGCGCCCGGTCCTTCGGCGCCCGAGGCAGCGGGGCCAGCTCGGCGGCGGCCTCTCGCGCCGCGTGGGCGACCTTCAGGAACTCTGTGCTCATGGCTACGCTCCGCTTCGCTGCTCAGGGCGCCCGGCGCCCCGAGTGTCCTTCGTCACTCCGGGACCCGTCGAGCGGGTGCCCGGCTTCACCTGTGGGCTTCCAGTATGACGATGTCGTCACGGTGGATCAGCTCACGCTCGTATTCCGGGCCCAGTGTGCTCGCCAGCTCGCGCGTGGAGCGGCCGAGCAGGCCCGGGATCTCGCCGGCGTCGAAGTTGACCAGGCCGCGGGCCACCACGAGGCCCTTCGGCTCGCACAGGTCGACGGGGTCGCCGGCGGAGAACTCGCCCTCCACCGAGGTCACCCCGGCGGGCAGCAGCGACTTTCGGCGGGCCACGATGGCGTCGACCGCGCCCGGGTCGAGGTGGAGCCTGCCCCGCCCGGTGGTGGCGTGGGCGAGCCAGAGGAGGCGCGTGCCGGGATGGCGGCCACCGGGGTGGAAGTAGGTGCCGACGTCGGCTCCGCTCAGCGCCTGGGCCGCGTGAGCGGCGGCGGTGAGCACCACGGGCACCCCGGCCCCGGTGGCGATCCTGGCCGCCTGCACCTTGGTCACCATGCCGCCGGTGCCGACGGCCGCGCCGTTCCTGCCGAGCTCGACCCCTGCCAGGTCGTCGGCGCCGCGGATCTCCGTCAGCCGGCGCGAGCCGCTGCGGCTCGGCGGGCCGTCGTAGAGGGCGTCGACGTCCGACAGCAACACCAGGGCGTCGGCGCGGATCAGGTGTGACACGAGCGCCGCCAGCCGGTCGTTGTCACCGAAGCGGATCTCGTCGGTGGCCACCGTGTCGTTCTCGTTGACGATGGGCACGATGCCCATCTCGAGCAGCCGGCCGAGGGTGCGCTGGGCGTTGGCGTGGTGGGCGCGGCGCATCATGTCGTCGGCGGTCAGCAGCACCTGGCCGACCCGCAGGGAGTAGCGGGCGAAGGAGGAGGTGTAGCGGGCGACGAGCACACCCTGCCCGACGGACGCGGCCGCCTGCTGGGTGGCCAGGTCACGTGGCCGCGCGCTCAGCCCCAGCGGGCCGAGGCCCGCCGCGATCGCTCCGGACGAGACCAGGACGATCTGCGTCCCGGCCCGGCGCCGCGCCGCCAGCACATCCACCAGCGCGTCGACCCGGTCAACGTCGATCATGCCCTGAGGGGTGGTGAGCGAGGAGGAGCCGACCTTGACAACGACCTTGGACGCTGAGCTGAACTGTTCCCGCACGTCTGGCAGCTTATCGGCTCCAGGAAAGGACGGCGCGCCCGGCCGCCGCGCGCATGGCGGCGGTGACCTCCTCCGGTGTGTCCCCCCGGCGCAGCGCGTACGTGGCGGCCGAGGCCACCGCGCCCACGAGCGCCCCCACCAGCGCGGCGACCGCCACGACGTCGTCCTCCTCCGGGTAGCTCCGGCACAACGCGTCCACGATGCGCCGCTGGGCGTCCAGCACCCGCCGCAGCATCCAGGCCTGCAGCTCCGGGACGGTGAGCATCAACCGCACCCGTACGTCGGCGATCCCGGTGGCCAGCTCGGAACCGGCGACCTCGCTGATCATGCACTCGACCGCCGCGGCGAGCACGTCGGGCATCGTCTCGTCCGCCCCTCGCTGCTCGATGACCCGTACGGCCAGCTCGACCCGCGCGCCGCCACCGGCCAGGACGACGTCCTCCTTGGTGGGGAAGTGCAGGAAGAACGTCCTGGTCGACACGTCGGCCGCGGCCGCGATCTGGGCGACGGTGGTCGCCTCGTAGCCCTGCCGCTGGAACAACTCCACCGCCGCCGCGATCAGCGCCTCACGTGTACGCCGTTTCTTGCGTTCCCGTATCCCTTCCGCCATGACCGGCACATTACTACATTGACTGCATAGCTTCATTAGATGTAGTCATTTGGCATGGGACTCCGTGCTTATGTCGTCACCGGCGCCGCCTCGGGCATCGGCGCAGCGACCGCAGACCACCTGGAGAAGGGCGGCGACCGGGTGATCCGCTGCGACGTCCGCGACGCCGACGTGACCGCCGACCTGACCACCCCGGAGGGACGCGAACGGCTCGCCTCGGACGTGGCGGCGGCCTCAGAGGGCCGGATCGACGGCCTGATCGCCGTGGCCGGCAGCGCCGCCCCTTCGCCGCTCACCGCGCGGCTCAACTTCTTCGGCACGGTCGCGACGCTGGAGAGCCTGCGGCCTCTGCTGGCCGCGTCGGACCTGCCGAGGGCGGTCGCCGTCTCCTCGCTGAGCGCCGTCGTGGCCGCCGACGAGGCCATTGTCGCCGCGTGCCTGTCCATGGACGAGGAGGCAGCCGTGGCCGCCGTCACGACCGCCGTCGAGGCCGGCCGGGGCCGCATCGTCTACCCGTCCACCAAGCTGGCGCTCAACCGCTGGCTCCGCCGGGCCGCCGTGAGCCCTGACTGGGCACAGGCGCGCATCCCGCTCAACGCGGTCGCACCCGGCGTCGTGGACACGGAGACCGCAAGAAGGATGTTCCTGGACGATCCCGCCACCCGAGCGCAGGTGTCGTCCATGCTGCCCCAGCCACTCGGCTTCCCCGGGCCCGTCTCGGCGATCGCGTCACTGCTGGCCTGGACGGTCGGCCCGGACAACTCGTTCATGACCGGCCAGATCCTCTACGCCGACGGCGGCGCCGAAGCCACCCTCAATCCTTGACCGGGACAGGGGCCGCCGAGCCGCGCCTCTCCCGCCGGACAAGACCACCGAAGACCGCCGCCCCGGGCACGACACCAGAGCACCGGACCGCCACCGGCACCAGCCGGACAGACCGGCGCGTCACCCGCTGCCGGAACAGCCCAGACCCAGAGCAGCGCGTCAGGTGACCGCCTACCCGAGGCGGCCGTCGGAGCCTCTCGGGCCCTGCCGTACGGACTCGGCGTGCAGCGTGGGCTGCCAGTCGAAGAGGTACCCACCCTCCATAGGCCCGATCACGACCTCGACCCCCGCGCGCGCACCCGCCTTGGCCAGTTCCTCCTCGACCCCGAGCCGTTCGAGCCGGTCGGCGAGGTAGCCGACGGCCTCGTCGTTGCTGAAGTCGGTCTGCCTGATCCACCGTTCCGGCTTCTCGCCGGTGACCTGGAACAGGGTGTCGTTGACCCGCCGCACCCGGAACCCGGCGTCGCCGAGCTGCTTGGGCCGGATCACCAGCCGCGTGGGCTCCTCGACCGGCTTGGCAGCCCTGGCCGCGGCCACCCACTCGCCCATGGCGTACGTGAGCTCGCGCAGCCCGTCGTGCGTGGCCGCCGAGATCGTGAAGACCCTCAGCCCGCGCTCCTGGAACTCCGGGGTGACCATCTCGGCCAGCTCCCGGGCGTCGGGCACGTCGGCCTTGTTGAGGACGACCAGCCGCGGCCGGTCGTCGAGCTTGCCGTACGCCTGCAACTCCGCCTCGATCACCTCGTAGTCGGAGATCGGGTCGCGCCCCGGCTCCATGGTGGCGCAGTCGATGACGTGCACGAGCATGTCGCACCGCTCGACGTGGCGCAGGAACTCGTGCCCGAGCCCCTTGCCCTGCGACGCCCCGGGAATCAGCCCCGGCACGTCGGCGACGGTGAACACGGTGTCGCCGGCCGTCACCACGCCGAGGTTGGGGATGAGGGTGGTGAACGGGTAGTCGGCGATCTTCGGCTTGGCCGCGCTCAGGGCGGCGATCAGCGACGACTTCCCGGCGCTGGGAAAGCCGACGAGCGCCACGTCGGCGACGCTCTTGAGCTCCAGCATGACGTCGAGCTCGTCCCCCGGCTCGCCGAGCAGCGCGAACCCCGGCGCCTTACGGCGGGTGGTGGCCAGGGCCGCGTTGCCGAGGCCGCCGTGACCGCCCTGCGCGATCACGTAGCGCGTGCCGACCCCCACGAGGTCGACCAGCACCTCGCCCGTGGCCGTGTCCCTCACGACCGTGCCGTTGGGTACGGGCAGGATCACGTCGGCGCCGTTGGCGCCGTCACGGTTGGAGCCCTGCCCCTGCTTGCCGTTGCCGGCCTTGCGGTGCGGGCGGTGGTGGTAGTCGAGCAGGGTCGCGGTGTTGGGGTCGACCTCGAGGATGACGTCGCCGCCCCGCCCGCCGTTGCCGCCGTCGGGGCCGCCGAGCGGCTTGAACTTCTCCCGGTGGATGGAGGCGCACCCGTTCCCCCCGTCACCGGCCTTGATGTGCAGGACCACCTGGTCCACGAAGTCCGGCATCAAGCACCCTCTCCATCGCCCCCCGGCAGGGGGCATCTCCACTACACCAGAACGAACCCGGCGGCCGCCTTCACGCCGGACGATTGCCTGTTCAACAAGCGCGGGGCCGCAGAACATCCCCGGAGAACGCCAAGGGGTGGATCGACACTCGATCGATCCACCCCTTGGGAAGCGAGAACCCGTGCGGAGACTACTCCGTGACGGGGACGATGCTGACGGCCCGGCGCCCACGCTTGACACCGAACTGCACGTGACCGGCGGCCAGCGCGAACAGCGTGTCGTCGCCGCCACGCCCCACATTGTCGCCGGGGTGGAAGTGGGTGCCACGCTGGCGGACGATGATCTCGCCCGCGTTGACCAGCTGGCCGCCGAAGCGCTTGACGCCCAGGCGCTGAGCGTTCGAGTCACGGCCGTTCCGGGTGGACGACGCGCCCTTCTTGTGTGCCATCTCTCAAACTCCCGATCAGGCCTGGTCGATGCCGGTGATCTTCACCTGGGTGTACCGCTGGCGGTGACCCTGGCGCTTCTTGTAACCGGTCTTGTTCTTGTACTTGAGAATCCGGATCTTGGGGCCTTTGGTCTCGCCGAGAATCTCGGCGTTGACCGTGAACTTGCCCGCCTCCGTGGTCACATCGCCGTCGTTGACGACGAGCACCGTCGGCAGCGAAACCGAAGAGCCGACCTCGCCGGCGACCTTGTCCACCTCGAGGACGTCACCGACGGAGACCTTCTGCTGCCTGCCGCCGCAACGAACGATCGCGTACACCGCGGAACCCTTCTACTGACTCACTGTTGCACTGCACTGCTGAGACCCTCGGCCACCCCGAACGGGAATGGCCGCTGACTCCGAATGCTGCGCCTGTCATTCGGCCTGTACAAAACGACGAACCGAGTAAGCGCGCCAACAGGGCACGCCACCTGACGCACCGATTCACCAGGGTACCGGATTAACGGCGCCCTAGGCGAACCGGACGGAACGTCGGAAGTCTGCCGGCGTTACTCGGCTGACTTGGCTCGGCGGGAGCGTCTCCGCCCCCTGCCGGAAGTCTGGCTGGCTTGGTCGTCCTCAGTGGGGACTTCTTCAAGCGCACCGGTCACAGTATCACGGTTGCCGGAGTCCTTCGCCGCGGAAACCTTGTCGGCGACAGCCTTCTCGACGGCCATCTTGCCCTGCGTGCCGCGCGGTTCCGGCCTGGTCTCCACGGGCTCCGTGGAGATGATCAGGCCGCGTCCGTTGCAGCAGTCGCAGACCGTCGAGAACGCCTCCAGCAGGCCCTGTCCGACCCGCTTACGGGTCATCTGGACCAGCCCCAGCGAGGTCACCTCGGCCACCTGGTGCTTGGTCCTGTCGCGGGCCAGGCACTCCAGCATGCGCCGCAGCACCAGGTCCCGGTTGGACTCGAGCACCATGTCGATGAAGTCGATGACGATGATGCCGCCGATGTCGCGGAGCCTGAGCTGGCGGACGATCTCCTCGGCCGCCTCCAGGTTGTTGCGCGTGACGGTCTCCTCGAGATTACCGCCCTGGCCGGTGAACTTGCCGGTGTTGACGTCGACGACGGTCATCGCCTCGGTGCGGTCGATCACCAGGGAGCCGCCGCTCGGCAGCCACACCTTGCGCTCCAGCGCCTTGGCGAGCTGCTCGTCGATCCGGTACGACTCGAACACGTCGCCCTGGCCGGCGTCCCACTTCGACAGGCGCTCGCCCAGATGCGGCGCGACGTACTTCACGTACTCGTCGACCGTGTCCCAGGCCTCCTCGCCCTGCACGACCAGCGAGGTGAAGTCCTCGTTGAAGACGTCGCGCACCACCCTGATCGTCAGGTCGGGCTCGGCGGACAGCAGCTCGGGCGGGCTGGCCGACTTGGCCTTCTTCTGGATGTTCTCCCACTGCGCGGACAGGCGGGCCACGTCACGGGCCAGCTCGTCCTCGGAGGCGCCCTCGGCGGCCGTACGCACGATCACGCCGGCGTTCTCCGGCATGACCTTCTTCAGGATGCTCTTGAGCCGCGCGCGCTCTTTGTCGGGCAGCTTGCGGCTGATGCCGGTCATCGACCCGTCGGGGACGTACACCAGGTAACGGCCGGGCAGGCTGATCTGCGAGGTGAGCCGCGCGCCCTTGTGCCCGATCGGGTCCTTCGTGACCTGGACGAGCACCGACTGCCCCGACTTCAGCGCCGACTCGATGCGCTTCGGCTGGCCTTCGAGACCGGCCGTGTCGAAGTTCACCTCACCGGCGTACAGGACGGCGTTCCTGCCCTTGCCGATGTCGACGAACGCCGCCTCCATCGAGGGCAGCACGTTCTGCACCTTGCCGAGGTAGACGTTGCCGACGTAGGACTGGCTGGCCTCCCGGTTGACGTAGTGCTCCACGAGCACGCCGTCCTCCAGCACCGCGATCTGGGTGCGGTCGCCCTGCCTGCGCACCACCATCATCCGGTCGACGGACTCGCGGCGGGCCAGGAACTCCGACTCCGTGATGATCGGCGGGCGCCTGCGCCCGAGCTCGCGCCCCTCGCGGCGGCGCTGCTTCTTGGCCTCGAGCCTGGTCGAGCCGCGCACGCTCTGCACGCCGTCGGTGGCGGTGTCGAGCCCCGCCGAACGTCCCGAGCGCGGCGCGCGGATGCGCACCACCGTGTTCGGGGGGTCGTCACCCGCCGGTTCCACGGCCTCGTCCGTGCCGCGGCGGCGACGCCTGCGGCGGCGGCGCGAACCGGAGCTCTCCTCCTCCTGGGCCTCCTCGCCCTGCCCGTCGTCGGAGTCCTCCTCCTGCTCCTCGCCGTCCTCGGACTCGTCGCGCTCGCGCGACTTGCCGCGGCCCCTGCCACCGCGCCGGCGGCGACGGCGACGGCCGCCGCCCTCCTCCTCCTGCTCGTCGGAGGTGTCGGTGTCCGGCTCGTCCTCGGTCGCCGTCTCGTCGACCGCTTCCCCGGCCTCCTCGGGCTCGTCGGCGACAGGCTGCGGAGGCTCGGCCCGCCGCGTGACGGCGGGCTTGGCCTTGCTGGGGTCGGGCGCCTGGAACAGCGGCGCGAAGATGGCCGCGGGCCGCTGGAACGCGGCGCCCGGCTCGTCCTGCCGGCGTGCGGTCAGCCCGAACGGGTCGGCGAGCAGGCTCGGGCGGTCGACGTCCTCGTCGAGGTCCTCTCCCGCGGGCTCGTCGTCGAGCGGCTCGTCCTCGGGCAGGATCTCGACGATGTCCTCGGCGTCCTCTGCGTCCTCGACGTCCTGGGCGGCCGTCTCGACGTCGCCCCCTGGCCGCTCAGCCCCGGCCGCCGTGGCCCGCGTCCCCTCGCCCTGCGTCACCGTACGTGCGCCGGTCTGCGAGACCTCGGCCTCGCCCGCCGCCACGGCGGCGACATCCGCGGCCAGGTCTTCGGCGGCCAGGTCTTCGGCGTCCTCGTCCGTGCCGAACGGGGCGGCGGCCTCGACGCCCCCTGTGGGCGCTCCCACCGCGGCCGCGCCGCCGGTGGAGGGGGTCACGTCATCCTGACCCGCCTCGGTCGCCGCTTCGGGCTCCGCCTTCTTACGGGTCCTGCGCCGCTTCGGCGCAGCCTCCTCGGCGGGCGCCGCGCTCTCGGGGAGCGCTCCCGCCTCGTCGGCCGGCTCGTCCGCGGCCTTCTTCGTGGTACGCCGGCGCGTCGTCGTCGCCGTGGACCGGGTCCGCGTGGTCCTCTTGGGCTTCTCCTCGGCCGGGCTCTGCGGCGCACCGGCACCCGTGCCGTTGGCAGCGGCGACGCTCGTCGCCTCACCCTCGGCCCCAGGAGCTCCGGCGACCGCGCCGCCGGCTCTTCGCGCGTCGGACGTCGTGGCGTCCGCACCGGCGTTACCGGTGGCGGCGGCGGACATGTCACCGTTTGCGGCACTGGCCGGGCCCGGCCCTCCAGCGACCTTGTCTGCGGCGCCGGGAAGATCCGCGGCGTTCGCACGCGCGGCCGTCTCGGCGGCCTCCGCGAGGATCTCGGGTGCGGGCTCACCGGCGGCACGTTGTACGGCGTTGATCTGCACCGGCTGCACCTCGGCCACCGACGGCGCCGCCTGCGCGGCCACGACGGTCACCGGGACGGACGTCGGCTCGTCGGGCTCCGGCGGCGGACCTGCGGGCCGGCTGGCGGAGCGGCGACGCTTGGTCACCTCGGGCTGTTCAATTGTCTCCCCGTCAGGGCCAGTGGCCCCGGCGTTGGGCTCGTTGTCGAGCATGCGGGCGCTCTCCCGTCAGCTCCCGGGCGCGTCGCCGCGCCGCGCAGGAGCCCTCGTGTCTCGTTGTCCGCCGGCTCTCCCGATGAGGGAGCGCCGGCGCCAAGTCCTGTCAACGGTCGTGCCCGGCTCGCGCAGGGCACTTCCTTAACCGGCGACGTGCTCACCCGCCGGTCCCGCCTCGCCGCCGCGCGTCGTGTCGCGGTCCAGGTCGAGCGGGTCGGCAAGCGCACCGGTGCTGGCGTCGAGCGGCCCCTGCGCCAGCCTGGTCACCTCGGGGGGAACCGGCGGCGCGAAGTCGGCCACAAGGCGCAGCCCTGTGAGCACATCGTCGGGTCGAACGGCAGGCGTCATGTGCCGAACAACCATGCGCAGTATGACACACGGTCGTCCATGCACTTGAGCTGCGGTTCTGTCTGTTCCCTCGGACACCACGAGCCTCAGGACCGCCTCCCGCGCGTCGAAGCGGCGGGGGCCCTTCTTGGTGAGGCGCTCGACGTCCACCGCGCTCGCCGCGAGGAACTTCTCCGCCGCCACCTCGGCGAGCTCGCGATCGGCACCGGGCAGCCGGACCTCCCAGTCGGAGACCTCCAAGCGGTCGGCCAGACCACCAGGCCCCGCCTCCACAACGTCGAGCACGTCGAGCCCCGGCGGCAACGACCGGTCGAGTCCGGACTTGACCTCGTCCGGAACGCACGGCGTGGTAACACCGATCTCGAGGTATTCGGCTTCGCTGGCGACGCCGGTCGGCGCCGCGCCCGCGTAGGAGATCTTCGGGTGAGGCGAGAAGCCCGCGCTGTAGGCCACCGGAATGCCGGCACGGCGGACCGCTCTCTCGACGGCCCGCGAGATGTCGCGGTGGCTGGTGAAGCGCAGGCGGCCGCGCTTGGCGTAACGCACGCGCAGGCGCTGCACCGTGGGCGCGGGCGGAGGCCCTTCGGGAACAGGTTTCAGAGCTGTGTCGTCCTTCCCTTGTAAGAGTTCCTACCACTCAGGATAAGCCGCGCTGACGTGTGTGCGTGTACACCGTGACACGGCTCGCCCACTGAGCGCGCTAGACCACCGTCAGAGGAAGGAGTTTTCGCCCGGTAGGACCGATCTGAATTTCCGTCCCCATGGTGGGGCATACCCCGCAGTCGTAGCACGGGGTCCAGCGGCAGTCTTCGACCTCACCGCCGGAAACGGCCTCCTGCCAGTCCTGCCAGAGCCATTCACGGTCGAGCCCGGCGTCGAGGTGATCCCATGGGAGAACTTCGTTCTCTTCGCGCTCGCGCGTGGTGTACCAGTCGACGTCGACGCCGGCCTGCTCGGCCGCCGCCATCCAGCGCTCGTACGAGAAGTGCTCGCTCCAGCCGTCGAACCTGCCGCCGCTCTCCCAGACGGCGCGGATCACGGCGCCCACGCGGCGGTCGCCGCGCGAGAGCAGGCCCTCGACGATCGACGGTTTGCCGTCGTGGTAGCGGAAGCCGATGGCCTTGCCGTACTGCTTGTCGCCTCTGAGCGAATCGCGCAGCGCCTTGAGCCGCCGGTCGACGGTCTCGTGGTCGGCCTGGGCCGCCCACTGGAACGGCGTGTGCGGCTTGGGCACGAAGCCGCCGATGGACACCGTGCAGCGGATGTCACGGCTGCCTGTGATCTCCCGGCCCGCCTTGATGACCTTCTTGGCCAGGTCGGCGATGCCCAGCACGTCTTCGTCCTGCTCGGTCGGCAGCCCGCACATGAAGTAGAGCTTGACCTGCCGCCACCCCTGGGAGTAGGCCGTGGTGACGGTGCGGATCAGGTCTTCCTCGGTGACCATCTTGTTGATCACCTTGCGCATGCGCTCGGAGCCGCCCTCGGGCGCGAACGTCAGGCCCGAGCGTCTGCCGTTCCTGGAGAACTCGTTGGCCAGGTCGATGTTGAACGCGTCGACCCTGGTCGAGGGCAGCGACAGCGAGGTGTTGGTGCCTTCGTAGCGGTCGGCCAGGCCCTTGGCGACCTCGCCGATCTCGGAGTGGTCGGCGGACGACAACGACAGCAACCCGACCTCGTTGAAGCCGGACTCCTTGACGCCGTTGTCCACCATGGCGCCGATCGTGGTGATCGAACGCTCGCGCACCGGCCGGGTGATCATGCCTGCCTGGCAGAACCGGCACCCCCGCGTGCAGCCGCGGAAGATCTCCACGCTGAACCGCTCGTGCACCGTCTCCGCCAACGGAACCAGCGGCTTCTTCGGGTAGGGCCACTCGTCGAGGTCCATCACGGTGTGCTTGTGCACCCGCCACGGCACGTCGGCCCTGTTGGGCGCGACCCGCTTGATCCGGCCGTCAGGGTGGTAGTCGACGTCGTAGAACTTGGGCACGTAGACGCCGCCCGACTCGGCGAGCCGCATCAGCAGCTCGTCACGGCCACCGGGACGCCCTTCGCCCTTCCACTCGCGGACGACCTCGGAGATGGCGATGGCGATCTGCTCCCCGTCGCCGAGCACGGCCGCGTCGAGGAAGTCGGCGATCGGCTCGGGGTTGAAGGCCGCGTGGCCACCCGCGAGCACGATCGGGTCGTCGTCGCCCCTGTCGGACGCCGTCAGCGGAATGCCGGCCAGGTCGAGCGCGGTCAGCATGTTGGTGTAGCCGAGCTCGGTCGAGAACGACACCCCGAGCACGTCGAAGGCGCGCACCGGCCGGTGCGCGTCGACGGTGAACTGCGGGACGCCCTCGGCGCGCATGAGCGCCTCGAGATCGGGCCAGACCGCGTAGGTGCGCTCGGCCAGCGTGCCCGGCAGCTCGTTGAGGATCTCATAGAGGATCGCGACGCCCTGGTTGGGCAGCCCGACCTCGTAGGCGTCGGGATACATCAACGCCCACCGCACGTCGGCGGAGTCCCAGTCCTTGACGGTCGAGTTGAGCTCGCCCCCGACGTACTGGATGGGTTTCTGCACCTTCGGCAGCAACGCTTCCAGGCGGTGGAAAATCGACTCGACAGGCATACCGTCAAGGGTAGCGGCGTTCAGGCAGTGGCAGGTCCGGGCACGGTACGGAAATCCGCCGGGAAGCCTTCAGTCGAACGAATGACCACGCACCCTGATGGCCTGCAGCAGACCCACGGCGATGAGGTTGGCGAACGTGGCCGTGCCGCCGTACGACACGAACGGCAGTGGCAGCCCGGTGATCGGCATGATCCCGATCGTCATGCCCACGTTGATGAACATCTGGAACGCGAACCAGCACACGATCGTCCCCGCGACCAGCGTCCCGAACCGGTCCTCGCACTCCCTGGCGATCTTCAGCCCGCGCAGCAGCACCACGCCGAGCAGCAGCACCACGGTGACCGACCCGAGAAATCCGAACTCCTCCCCCGCCACCGTGAAGATGAAGTCGGTGTGCTGTTCCGGCACGAACCGCCCGGTCGTCTGCCCGCCGCCCAGCAGCCCCTTGCCCAGGAGCTGCCCCGACCCGATCGCGATCAGCGACTGCGTGCTGTTGTAGCCCACCCCGCGCGGATCCACGCTGGGATCGACGAACGCGGTGAACCGCGCCACCTGATACGGCTCCAGCAACTGGAAGTAGAACACCGCGAACACGGCAGCGCCCGCCACCGTCGTCAGCGCCGCGATCCACCGTTTGCGCACCCCTGCGATGATCAGCGCGGACGCCGCGATGACGGCCAGCACCATCGCCGTGCCGAGGTCGGGCTGGAGCATCACCAGCCCGATCGTGAGCGCCGCGGCCAGCAGCGCCAGCACGACGTCGAACCCGCGCGGCCGGTCGGAGCCCTCAGCCGGCTGCGCCAGCAACATCGCCGTGATGAGCAGCAGCCCCACCTTGGCGAACTCCGACGGCTGCACCGCGAACCCGCCGCCGAGCAGGATCCACGAATGCGAACCGTTGATCGTCGCCCCCAGCGGGGTGATCACCAGGCCCAGCCCCACCACGGACGTCAGGAACACCAGCGGCGCGTACGCCCGCATCGCCCGGTGGTCGATCGAGGCCACGATGCCGCACAACACCACGCCGAGCGCCTGGTTGAGCATGTGCTTCTTGACCAGTCCCGTCGCGCCCGGCGCCCAGGTCCTGGTGGACGACCACACCAGCAAGGTGCCGATCACGCACAGCCCCGCCACCGCGACCAGCATGAGCCCGTCGAAGCGCCGCACGGCCGACTTCTCGCCCGCCACCCGCCGCAGCAGCGAAGGACGCCTGACCGCGGCCGTGCGGCCCGTCATCCTCTTGCCACCGTTCCGTCAGGCGCGAACGCCGGCAGCCGCGTCGTCAACCGCCCGCCGGGCACCGCCGGGCGCCGCTTGATGCCGTAGATGCCCTCGTAGATCTCGCGCGCGGCCGGCGCCGCCGCCGAGCCGCCCATCCCGCCCTGGGAGATCATGACGACCACGACGTACTGGGGGTTCTGGGTGGGCGCGAACGACGCGAACCACGCGGTGTCCTTCTTGCCCCAGACTTCGGCGGTGCCGGTCTTGCCGCCGATGCGTACCTTGTTCATCGGGAATCCGGCGAAGGCCCCCGCGGCGGTGCCGTCGGAGGGCACCTGGCTCAGCGCGTTCTTGATGTAGCGCCGCTCCTTCTCGCTGAGCGGCAGCTTGCCGACCACCGGCACGTCGATCGTCTTGACCACCTTGCCGTCGGGCCGAACCTGAGCCCACCCGATGCGCGGGCTGCGCACCTTTCCGTCGGTCACCAGCGCCATGTACGCCCTGGCCAGCTGCAGCGGCGTCACCAGCACGTCGCCCTGGCCGATGGAGAAGTTGGCGGCGTCACCCGGCCGCAGGAGGAACCCCTCGGTGCAGTTCTCCAGTGCGAGACGCTTCAGGAACTCCGCCCGCGCACGGTCCTTGATCTCCGGATAGCCCTTGCGCGACCGCTCGCAGTTGACCGCGCTGGTGTGGTTCCACAGGTCCTTCTTCCAGGCCCGGTCGGGGATGCGCCCGGACGACTCGCCGGGGAGGTCGATGCCCGTCGGACTGCCGAAGCCGAACGCCCGCGCGACGTTGGCGAACACCTCCTTCGGCGTCTTCTTCGGGCTGCGGCCGCCGTCCTTCATGTACTGCTCGAACGCGGCCTGGTAGAAGATCGTGTCGCATGACTTGACCAGCGCCATGTGCAGGTCGAGCGTCCCCAGAGGGATGCCCCGGAAGTTGTTGAACGCCCGTCCGCCCACCATGACGGAGCCGGGACAGCTGTATTTGCCGTTGAGCGGGTAGCCGGCCCGCAACATGGAGGTCACGGACGAGACCTTGAACGTCGAACCAGGCGCGAACTGGCCGTTGATCGCCCGTGACACGAGCGGCTTGCCCGACTTCTCCGACATCAGCCACTGGTATCCGCGGGCCGAGATCCCGCCCGCCCAGATCGCCGGATCGTACCCGGGGGCACTGGCCAGCGCCACGACCCGCCCGCTGCGGGCGTCGAGCACCACGCCGGCCCCGCCGTCGGCTGCCGGCGCCGCTTTCATGGCCCGCGCGAGCGCCTTCTCCACCACGTTCTGTACGCGCGAGTCGATGCTGGTGACCAGGTGATCACCCGGAATGGGCGTGGTCTGCTCCTCCACGCCGAGGGCCTTGCCCATCCGGTCGACCTGGACCCTGCGCAGCCCCGCCTTGCCACGCAGCGCCTCGTCGTAGACGTATTCGAGCCCGTCGCGCCCGACCAGGTCCACCCCGGAGAAGCTGGCCTTGAGCCCTTCGCGTTTCTCCAGCTCCGCCTCGGTGACCGGCTGAAGGTAGCCGAGCATCTGAGCGCCCGCCCTGCCTCCCGGATATTGCCTGACGGAGTGGATTTCCGCCGTCACCCCGGGAAACTCCTCCTGCCGTTCGAGGATCTGCAGCGCCTCACGGGTGTCGACCTTCTCATCCAGCGGAACCGGCTGGTACGGCGACCCCGTCCAGCACGGCTTCGCGATCCCGGGACCGCACGGCGTGATGCGCTGCTGCAACTGCGCCACCGGCCTGTCGAGCACCGCGGACAACTTGCCCAGCACCTTCACACCGCCGTCGGGCATCCTCGACAGCCGCGTACGGTCCACGGACACGACCAGCGCGGTCTTGTTGCGCACCAGCGGCCGGCCGGACGAGTCGAGGATCTGCCCCCGGACGGCCGGCACGATCACGGTGCGCGTCCTGGTCTCCGTCGCCCGCGTCACGAACTCCTGCCCGCGCACCACCTGCACCTGCCACAGCCGCATGGCCAGCACGACGAGCAGCGTCAGGACGAGAACGTGCAGCACCAGCAGCCGGGCCCGCATCCTGATCATGGCGAGAACCTCGTCCGCCCGGCACGCGCGGTCAGCCAGATCACGATCGGCGACACCAGCAGCGTGTAGACGACGGTGACGGGCACCTGCTCCGTCAGCGTGGACATCGTCACCCGGGGATCAGAGATGAGCCCACCCACGCCGGCCGCGAGCAGCGGCGCCATCAGCACGCACAACACGACGGTCGTCACCGGACCGCCCGCGCCGTGCCCGGCGACGTATCCGACGAGCGCCAGCACGAACGCGTACTGGCCGAGCAGGTGCGCGGTCGGCGGCATGACGTCGACCAGCAGCCCGGCGAAGAAGCCGAGCATCGCGCCCGACGCGGACCCCCGCGACAGAGCCGTCCCGATCAGGGCGAGCAACACCAGGTCAGGGGCACCCCCAGCGGGCAGTGGCAGGCGGTTGACCAGCAGGACCTGCGCCAGCAACGCGATCAACACGGACACACCCCCGATCACCACGCCCCCTCCCCTCCGGCGTCCGCACCGGCC
>NZ_SMLD01000153.1:0-22723 GCF_004352805.1 Nonomuraea mesophila | reverse complement strand
CACCGGAGAACTCCTGCGCGAGCTGACCATCGACCCCGCCCGCGACTACCAACCCCAGGCAAACCCCAACACGACGAAACCCCCGAACCCGTAGGTTCGAGGGTTTCCGATGTCCTGAGACATCACAGTGTGCCCCCTGCAGGATTCGAACCTGCGCACCCGGCTCCGGAGAGGGTTGCAGTAATCGCGCCTGTTGCGCAGCTGACCTGCAGAAACATGACTGAGTCGACTCCTGCAGCTACGGACGGCCCACGGTAGGCCCACAGACATGACCTCAAGTGCCCTGGGATCCAGCAAGTATCGGACCTTGTCAGCGAAGGCGCTGCCAGAGATGACCCCGTTTAAGGGGCACGTTCAGCCCTGGGGCACTGCCGACGACATCTAGTCGACGCAGTAACTGTTGCTTGGACACCCTCTCCTCTTATCCGAGAGGCCTCAATTTCGTAACACGCATACTCACCAGTAACTCACCTTCCTGTGATCAGGCGATCACGATAAGTACGCATGGTCGCGCATCGTTGTATTGGGCGATGGATTGTGCAACTATGCCCGCAGTCTCGAGTCTCTGGGATGTGCAACTGAAGTACCCACATCGGAAGATCCCCTCTGTGTCTACATCTTCACCTTTTACGGCACCGGCAATCGCCGAGGCGCAAAATAAGTCCAAATATCTGCGCATGCTCGCAGCACAACGACAGCTCTATAGTGACTCCAAGAAAATATATTCTGCTCGGATTATCCTGCTAGTCGGAGGAACAATAGTTGCGCCAACTGCCGCGTTGATCGTAAGTGATTGGAGAGCCGCTGTTGGCGGCACCTTCACGATCGTCCTTATTCTTATCTACTTGATCGGCAGCGTGAAAGAAAAGCGCCTCAATCGTGAGGCGGCAGCCATCCAGGAGCAGTTTGATACGTCCATATACCAGATCTCTTGGAACGAGCTATTGGCTGATCGTCCCACGCCTACCCTGATCGCAGATGCCGCACGGCGCTACAAGGGCCCTTCGACGTTGCAAGACTGGTATCCCGACGCCAGCGATGTGCATCGTCCACTCGACATCCTGATATGCCAGCGGAGTAATCTAGGTTGGGGGATCTCGCTACACAAGGCGTGGGCACGGTTAACGCTCTGGGTCCTCCTAGCCATCATTTGCGCAGCCATGCTTATAGGGATACTCGGAGAGTTTGCGATTGGAGATTTTCTGATCGCTGTGCTCGTGCCTCTTGGTCCGCTGATTCGCGAAGCTATAGAGATGTTTCGAGCTCATACTGATAGTGCACAGGAAAAAGCCGGGGCGGAACAGAAAGTCATGGCCCTGTGGAGAAAGGGCATGGTATCGCCCGGCGCGATTACTGATGTCGATTGTCGGGGTATTCAGGACTGTATCTATCTAATACGTCGTAGCAATGCGGTAATGCCGAATTGGTTCAATGATAGACGCCGGAACTTCAAAGAGGTTGAGATGCGGCTTAGCGCGGAAGATCTCATCGCGGAGGCTCGGGAGCACGGGCAGGCCCGGTAAAATCATCGGACAAGCGTAAAGGTGTGCAAGTCTAGAAAGGAGTTGGCGGTGCGTACGGTGCCCCAAGCGTTTGATGAGTTTTTCAAGAGACTGACACCTCTTGAGACTCAACGGAAGGCCGCTGCCGCACATCGAGTTAGCGTCGAAAGCGCATTGCGTGCAGCACTGAAGGTGACTGCGATCCGCGAGATTGGCTCATTCAACCATGGCACAGGAGTTCGAAACCATTGCGACACAGATATCCTCGTAAGCCTTGGATCTGCCCGCCCTAACAGTTCCGATACGGCGCTTGGCTGGATCAGTGCTGCGCTTCAGGCTAGATTTCCGTACACTCCAGTGCGGGTGAGTAGGCCGGCGGTAGTTATACAGTTCGCTGGAGGCGATCAGACCTGGGAAGTGACGCCAGGATTTATCACTGGTCGTGGCGGAGGGAACGCGCTTGTCTACGATATCCCGGGAGCAGGAACTGGGTGGATGGACACCGCACCGCTTGAGCATTTGAGCTTCGTCAATGCATGCAACGAAGCTGAACGCACAAAAGGAGGCGCTAAAAGGCTAGCCAGACTTGTTAAGGCCTGGAAGTATTTTAACAACGTGCCTATATCATCATTCTATCTAGAGATGCGTGCAGCCCAGCACGTGGCATCAGAAACGTCCTTCGTGCCCGTTTGGGATATCTGCCAACTGCTCGAAAAGCTTAACCAGCATAAACTAGCAGACATGAACGATCCTCGCAATGCAGCAGGGCGCTTCTATGCCTGTTCATCCGAAGTCAAAAAAGTCGAAGCCCTATCTAAGTTGTCCACAGCTGCTGGGCGAGCACGTAAAGCGCTGGATGCCTACAGAGATAAAAAGGAGGGCGTGGCCTTCCACTATCTAGACCTGCTATTCGGTGGCAAGTTTCCGTCGCAGTGGTCGTAGCGGTGCTGCTTATTGAGCGGTGCTAGTCAATGTTCGATCACTACAGTCCAAATCGATAGCGAGGCGTAGGTGAATGGGAATAACTGATAAGACGCGTCGAGCCCTTTGGGCGTTGGCGGGAGGACGTTGCTCTATCTGTAGAGAAGTATTGGCCGTGCCAGCTAGCGGTGCAGGGGATGAGCCCACGATTGTCGGAGAGGAGGCGCATATCGTAGCGCGCTCTCCAGGCGGTCCGCGTGGAAACCCGCAATACCTGGGGGATCTTGATCATTACGACAATCTTATCCTGTTATGCAGGAAGCATCATAAAATGGTCGATGATCAGGTGCAGGAATATACCGTGTCTCGCATGCTGCAGCTTAAGCGTGAACATGAGAGACTTGTTTGTAGTCAGACCATGACCCCTCTGGGGCCATCTTTCAAGCTCGGCTTGGTGTCTGAGATGCGCGTTGCCGTGGAGAGCGTCCAAGAGATTTTTACTCGGACGGGCGGACTAATTTGGTCCGGAGCTCCGGCCTATTCTCAAGAAGGCCAATGCGCTATGGCTGTACTTGGCGAGGTGATTGAGAGAGCTCGTGATCCGCGACTGGCTTCAATCTGGAAACAATTGCAGGAGGCCCGCGAGAAGGCGCATTCACAGGCGCTCGATAAACCAACGGCCTGGGATTATGCGGCGTCAACATTTGAAGGTGAAGAGGCTGCTCATAAGCAAGTGGCTGCGATCCTGAACACTTTGCGCCTAGAGGTCAAAGCTATTGAAGCGGATCGGGGCTGACCGGACAAGATAAATGGGAGGTGCAGCGTACGAGTACGCCACCGCGACCCAGCGGAACCGCAGAGATACAAGCCGGGCGACCGCTGGGAATATGCTAGGTATGTGCCACAGGCGTCAGACCTGCTGTCCGCTGTCGCCCGCTGATGCAGGTTCATCGAAAACAAGCTCTACATGATCGCTACGAAGTATTCGTCGATGCTTACGAGGGCCCGGAATGATTTCGAACACCGGTACGCCCTCAGGCATGCCGCCGAACTCTCGCAGCTCACTTGATGTGGCTAGATCTCGCCGCTCATCCGGCGTCGGCATGCGTGCGATTGCTCGCGCCCCACGGCGTACGGTGAACGACTTTCTTTCTGGCTCAGAGGTCACCATGGACCCCCGCTTGCGAATTGTGGTGATTCTGCCCTCTGCCCGCAGGTAGGCCAGTGCTTCGCGCACTGTGTCCCGACCTACTTCGTACATCTGCGAGAGCTGAGCCTCCGAGGGCAACCACGCTCCTGGCTGATAGAGGCCGGCGGTGATGTCGTCGCGGATCGCGTTGGCGACCTGGCGATACACCGGCACCCCGGAGCTGTAGTCGATCACAACATACAAGTGTCACGCGGCTATGTTGCCATGAGCCTTGTGGCTATGAGGCCCTAGCGTTAACGTGGGCAAACATCAGCTAGCGAGGATTTTTGGCTGGCTTCCCTGTCCAAGGCAACACGGGGAGATCAATCCCGCATGACTTCCATCTTCGGCGTCTCGCCTCACGACCTGCGCGGCGCGTTCAGACGCTTCTACGTGTGGCGTGACCAGCTCGGCGTCTGGCGGGCGAGGCCGCTGCCCAAGCTGACCGCCAACGAGATCGCCTATGGCGTCAAGCTGCAGCTCGAAGCCGACACGCTGCTAGAACTCGCCTTCGCCTGCGCATGGCAGCGATGCCGCCGCAACGTCTTCCGCTACCTCCAGGAGTACGCCGCAGAAGTACCGAGCGGGCATGTCGGCCCATGACATGCCGGTACTGCGGTGGGAACCCTATGTGCGCCCTCGGAGGGACCACCTTCGGATCACTGAGACGTCGTGCTGCGGCGTGTACGAGTGGGCGAGCCAGGGTGGGCAGTTCTTGATTCTCCGGGCTGCAGAGGCCGGGGGCTATGAGGAGGCTGGTAGGGGGCGCTACAAGCACGCGCGTGAGCTTTGGATGATGCTCATCGTGGAGTTCGAGAAGGACCATGTGTGTAGAGATTCGTACGCTGCCGACACCCAAGCCGGGTGGCGCGGTGACACGAGGCCGGGCAAGAGTTCGTGGCTTGAGCGGTCACCGGCATCTGCCGTAAGCGCTGCGTCCAGAGATGCGTAGAGCGCCGGAGCCCTCAAAATCCGCGCTCAAGGATCTCGGTAAGACTTGTTGGCTCAATCTGGCGCCGCATCGCGTCTGTAACCCCACGAAGGGGAAGACTTCGAGAGAAGACGTGGAGCCGCGTTACTCCGCAGGTCCTGCCCTGTCCGCCCTACCCTAGAGACGATGTGCCTCGGTGAGGGAGCGCGATGAGCAAGGCGATAGATGGGCCCACCTACGTTCGGATAGCCGAGGATATCCGCCGTCGTATCCGTGATGGAGATCCCCCTGCTGGCGGCATGATGCCTTCTGAAGCGGTCCTTGCGCGTACCTATGGCGTGGCACGGGGAACCGTGCGCCAGGCCGTCGCTGAGCTGGAGCGGGCGGGCCTGGTGGCCAGCGAGGCAGGCCGCGGACGTCGGGTGGTGGGAGAAGCGCCGTCAGGAGACCGCCGTGCGGCCTCGACACAGTACGAGACGATCGCCGAGGCGATGCGCAAGCGGATCGAGAGCGGCGAACTCGCGGCAGGCCAACAGCTACCGGCTGAAGCCGCGACCGCAGAGGAGTACGGCGTCTCGAAGGGAACCGTCCGACAGGCGTTCCAGTTGCTTGCCTCTGAACAGACGATCACCTCCATCCACGGGAGGGGGTGGTTCGTCGGCGGGCCCGACCACGCGCATACGCGCGCTGACGACATCGCCGCTGCCCTACGACGGGAGATAGCCAGTGGTCAGTTCGCCATAGGTGCCGTGCTCCCTGGAGAGAGTGCACTGGCTCAAGAGCGAGGCGTTGGCCGTATCACTGTCAGAAGAGCGTTCGCGCTGCTAGAAGCAGAGGGGATAGTCGAGAAGCGGGCCGGTAAAGGCCGCGTGGTCAAGACACAACCAAAGGGCTCATAGTGACCGTGTTCCAGTCAGCCGCCGCCCCGTTCACCTCTCAGGAAGCGCAGGCGACTCTCCAGGAGGCATGCAGGGTCGCCGGCCTCGCGAGCGAGGACGCGCGGCTGATCCGCCTCGGTGAGAACGCTCTCTTCGTGCTGGCGTCCGAACACGTCGTCGTACGCATCGCGCGAAGCCTGGACGTTCTTGACGACACCCGCAAGGAGGTGGCTGTGGCCGCCTGGCTTCATGAAGCGGGACTGCCAGCGGCGCGGACAACGCATCACCCCCAACCTCTCGTTGTCAGGGACAGGCCCGTGACACTGTGGCGCTTCATCGACAGCGGCGGTGGTGCCGCGACCTTGACTGACCTAGCCGAGGTTCTACGGGCTCTGCATCGGATGCCGGTTCCGGAAGATCTGGCGCTGCCACAGCTCGACATCCTTGGGCGCGTCTCGGAACGCATCTCCTCGGCCAGTGTTCTCACCGACCAGGAACGCCAGTTCCTGCTCACGAGGTACCAGCAGCTCCAGACAGCCTACGAGGCCCTGCATTTCCCCCTGGCCGCCTGCGCCGTGCACGGTGACGCACACTCGGACAACCTCATCAAGACCACCGAAGGCGCCGTCGTGCTGATCGACTTCGAGCGTTTCGCCTTCGGCCCTCCTGAGACCGATCTCGCCGTCACAGCCATCGAACACTCTCTGGGCTGGGGTACCCGTGCCGAATATGACCAGTTCGCGGAGCGCTACGGGTTTGACGTTGTGGCATGGGAGGGCTATCCCGTGCTCAGAGACATCAACGAGTTGAAGATGACGACATGGCTGATGCAGAACGTCAATGAAGATGAGGATATCGCTCGGGAGTTTCGCAACCGCCTTTTCTGCCTGCAGAATCCGGACGAGCCTCGTCAGTGGCGGGCTTTCTAGCCACCGAGGGACGGATATTTCTCCGCGATGAGGGTGTTGAAGGCCCTGACCGAATCTTCGCAGTCGAAGCCTGCGAGGTCGGCTTTCAGATCTCGAACGTACCGGAGATAACGCGCGGACTTGAGCGGCCCGGCCAGGTTGATGGCTTCAAGTGCAACCAAGGCGGCTTTCGCGGGTTGCCCCATGTGGACGTAGCTGGCCGCCTGCACGAGGCGGTCGAAGGCGAGCGTCCGCACGTACATCGGGTCGCAGAGATCGACGGCCTGGCCGACGAACTCCATGGCCTGCGAGGGGACTCTGAGGTCGCGGTAGCAGTGCGCGCCCTCACTCGCCAGCTCGGCGGCGTCAAAGTAGCGTGACCATGGCGGGTCATCGTCCACCTTGCGCTTGCTGAAATACGTTTCGGCCTGGAGCAAGGCGCGTGCGCACTGGGCCTCGTCGCCGTTCCCTGCGTGGCCCCGCGCTTCCATAGCGTGGAACAGAGCCATGGGCGTGGCGGTGGAGACGTCCTTGCATCCTTCCTGTGCTGCCCGCGCAAGCTGTATCGCCTGGTTGTACCGGCCAAGGTAGTTGGCCTGGTGACTCATATCGGCGAGCAGCAGACCGCCCATCATGCGGTCACCCGACGCCTGCGCCAGGCGTAGCCCTTGCAGGAAATACCGCTGAGCGAGCCCATGCCTGCCCAGGTCGTAAGCCGTCCAGGCAACCAGCTCCGTGATTTCCGCAGCCGCCGCATACAACGATCGTCCGACCGACGCGGTGTATTTGCCGTTCAGCATCGGGACGACTTCGCGGTTGTAATACTGGATGAGCGCAGAACGCGCGTGGCCGCCGCCGAACTGGAACCCCATGTTGGCGAAGATCTCGGTTGTCACCCGGATCGCGTGGACGTCCCACACACCCACAGATGGCCGGGCGTTCTGCCTGGTTTGATGCGGCTCAGGGCGGGACAGCAGCCATGCGATCAGAGCCTCGCTCCAGGCGTCCGGCACGATCACGGACTCCAGAGCTACGGGATCATCGGCGAGGTCGCGCCGGGTAAGACCCAGCAGCAGGCTCCCGACATCGGATATCCCGCCGCCGTGGGCAAGGGTGGCTTCAAGCGTCTCGGGAGTGACGACGCTGCCCAAGCCGACGTCGTCCAACGAGAACGTCACGCCGGCCTTCTGTGAGAGGGCCTCGGTGATGAACCTTGCCGTTGTCGGCCGAGGCTTCACGCCATCAAGCCAGCGCTTGACGTCCACATGGGTGCAGCTAAGGCTTATGCCCTCTTTCTGGGCAATTTGCCGTACTCGTGAAGCAAGTCCCGAATTTGAACAATCCGCACGTCGCATAGCCTGCGCGAGCGCAACATTGGGCATTCGAGACACGTTCACCTCCATATCTCCGCGCCTTCGCATCATGGCGCGGACAAGGCTTCCGCGGCTCGAACTCCACAAATTTGGTCTGGATGTTTCTCCTGGTCGAGGGCCAGATCACCCCTAAAAAGCACCCCCTGTGCATTCAGTCCCGGGGGTGATCACAGTGTTGCCGCAGCGTGCGGCGAGGAATCCTTGAGTCAGCAGGAACGAGCGAGGCGAGACCCGCAGCAACCCAACGCGACCGGTGCTGTGGACTTGACTCTCAGTGACTGTACATGTTCTATATCTCTTAGAACCTGCTCGCAGGTTCTCGAACCGAGAGGGCTCACCATGCTTGTCCGTCCGCGAAAGGTGCTCCCGACCGTCCTCATGATCTGCGCCGTCCTCTACGCCCTGAAGGACCCGGAGGGCGCGGCGACCATCGTCAAGGCGGCGGCGCACCTGGTCATGAGCGCGTCCGAGTCGTTCGCGCGGTTCGTCCAGACCGTCAGCAGCTAACCGCAGGAAGAGAGACCCACCAGTGGGACACAACATCAACCGCCCGATCCACCCGGCGCGCATGTCGCTCGCCGAAGTCGAAGCGACCTGGCGCGTGGACGGCGAGACGCCGCTTCCCGAATGCACCTACGACCCCGAGCTGCACACCGGCCCTCGGCTCACGATCGAGACCACTGAGGAGCGCGTCGCCCGCGAGGCCGTCGCCCGCGAGGTCTGCGCAACCTGCCCGGCGCGGCTGTTCTGCGACGTCTACGCGCTGGAGACGCGCCCGACCTCGGGCATCTGGGCGGGCCGGACGCCCGCCGAGGTGGCCGAGCACGCCGCCGAGCTGGAAGACCTGGAGGTGGCCTGATGGCAAGCCGCGTCCGCGCCCGCTTCTGGGACCCGACCGGCGACCGGTACGGCATCCCCACCTACCCGTGGAAGATGGCCCCGTCGCACCTGCGCACCCTTCGCCAGCTCACCGCCGAGGGGCTGCGGCCTGGCGGCCAGGGCGTACAGGCTCAAGTGCTGTGGTGCTCCCGCCGTTACGGCGCGCCCGGCGTTCGCACCGCCTACCTGTACGACGTCCGGTTCGCTCTGCCCAAGCGCACCGCGACGCTTCGCCAGCGCGCCGCCTTGTCGAAGGCGAACGCGGCTCGGCGTACCTGCCCGGAGTGCCTGACGGATGTCGGCTACGTGCTGCCGCGCCACCTCGGCACGTGTCTCGACTGTGCAGAGGAGATCGCCGCATGAACGTCTGCCACACCGCACCCCGCCCCCTCACCGAGGGTGAGCGGACAGCCGTAGCCGTCACGGCCGCCGTAACCGGCGCGCTCGGACTGATCGGGTTCATCAACAGCTTCGAGCGCGTCGCACACGCCGCCGGCCCGTCGTTCGGCTGGTTCGCGTGGACGGTCCCGCTCGGCATTGACCTGGGCATCGCCGTGTTCTCAGCGCTCGACATCGTGCTGGCCCGCCTCGGCATGCGGGTGAGCTGGCTCCGGTTCATTCCGTGGGCGCTGACCGGCGCGACGGTCTACCTCAACGTGGCCGCCTACCTCAGCGCACCGGGTGCCACCGACTGGTTCGCGGTCGTCGCCCACGCCCTGCTCCCGCTGCTGTGGGTCATCGCCATCGAGGTCGGTGCCCACGTCATCCGCAAGCGCGCCGACCTGGCCAAGCCCGACCACATGGACGGGATTCGCCGTTCACGCTGGCTGCTCGCCCCGATGGCGACCGTCGCGCTCTGGCGCCGCATGGTGCTCTGGGAGATCTGCAGCTACCCCGAGGCCCTTGGACGCGAGCGCGAACGCATCCTGGCCAAGACAGAGCTGCAGGATCGGTACGGCCTGCTCTGGCGCTGGAAGGCCACCCGTCGAGAGCGAGCCCTGTACTACCTCGGCGAACTCACACCGAAGAACATCCCGCTGCTGGCCGAGGCCGTACGAGTCGATCAGGAGAACATCCCCCCAGCCCTGCCACCCGCGCCGCGCAAGCGCCCAGCCCCGAAGAGCACCCGTGCCAAGTCCCCGTCGCGAACGCCGAACGTGGGCGACCTCGTCCCCCTCGGACGACGCGTCGCCGCTGACCTCAAGGCACAAGGCGAGCCTCTGACCCGTGACCGCCTTCGAGACGCCTTCCGCCGCCAAGGACAGAGCATCTCAACCGATCGGGCCGGAGCGCTCCTGTCTCGGCTGAAGAGCGAGGGCTCCGCGAAACAGGCGACGCCCGTACGCGAAGACGAGGCCGCCTGATGACCCTGACCATCACCGACACGCACATGACCTCGGACGACTGCCCGAACATGGCCGAACTTCGAGACCGCCTCTGGAGCGTCACCGGCTACCCCGGACGCACCTTCGACCGCAACCAGGCCATCACCGCCATGCTGCTGGCCGAACTACTGGCTACGCGCCAGTTCCCGGAGGACCGTACCGAGCTGCTCGCCGCCACCTGGCGCGCCGAACTCGGCCTCACCGAAGCGGACGGACCGCACACCCCGACCGCTGCCGAAACGCCCGCAGACCGACCGGACGAGAAGCGGTCCGACCGCCCATCGTCCCTGACCGCCACATGGGGCGCGGCCTCATCCGCCAAGACAACGACCGCGCCCCAGGACCCCGCGACCAGCAAGTCAAACGAGGTGCACACATCATGACCCACCAGCACGACAATCCCAACCACGACGACGATAAGGACCCGGACCGGTCCGCCACCCCGGACCAGGAGAACGGCAAAGACGCGGACATCGTCCACCTGGACGCCGCCCGCGCGGGACGTCAGCCACAGAATCCCGCCGACCGGCCCGAGCAGGACAACGAGGACAGCCCCGCGAGCGCGGACGGACCGGTCCTCGAAGGCGCGGTCGTCCGCGTCGACCAACCCGGTCCGACCGCCGCCGACTGGCGGACCGCACTGGAGGCGAAGACCCGCAGCCGACAGCCGATCGTCCCGCTGTGGCTGCGCTCCCGGAGCGAGGCGGTCGAGACCATCAAGTGGGTCGGTCTCCACTACCTGCACGTGGCCGGATACCAGGTCTGCCGCGTGCCGCTGTACGGCGGACGGCTGACCGCCCGCGCTCCCCGCGGTCTGCTCCGGCTGATCGGCGGAAGCCTCAAGTGGACGTTCGATCTGGAGGGCGAGCCGGTACGACTTGCCGCCGTCCAGAAGGCCGACCCGGAGGCGTACCTCAAGCTCAGCAGGCAACGAGACCGGCGTGTGCGACTGCGGGCTCTGGTCTCCGCCGCAGCGCTGGTGACGCTGCTGATCGTGGCCATCATGGTGGCCAAGCAGCCGACCGCCACGCAATGGATGGCGCTCGCGGTCGCCATCGTCACGCTTGGCATCCTTGGCAAGCCCGCCGACCGCCCGCTGATCAACCGCGCGGTCGTGCCATCCACGGTGGAGAAGCTCACCAGCGACATCGTCGTGCGGTCCCTGACCGTACTCGGCATCGCCGGCATCAACCAGGCCATCGCCAAGAACCCGAAGGACGCCATCCGGTTCGTCGCCCCGATCACCCGCGACGGCCCCGGTTGGCGGGCGGACATCGACCTGCCGTACGGCGTGACCGTGGCCGACGTGATGGACAAGCGCGACCGCATGGCCTCGGCGCTACGCCGCCCGCTGGGCTGCATCTGGCCCGAGGGCGATTCGACCATCCACGAGGGGCGGCTGATCCTGTGGGTGGGGGACAAGGACCTGTCCAAGACCGTCATCAAGTCCCCGCTGCTCAAGACCAGCTCGCACGACGTCTTCAAGGGCATCCCGTTCGGCTGCGACCCGCGAGGCCGCGCCATCGTCGTACCGCTCATTGAGCAGAACATCCTGATCGGCTCCCAGCCCGGCCAGGGCAAGACCGCCTCCGTGCGGGTTCTCACCTCCGGCGCGGCTCTCGACCCGAGCGCCGAACTGTGGATCCACGAACTCAAGGGCACCGGCGACCTCGACCCGCACGAACAGAACTGCCACCGCTACGTCTCCGGCATCGAGGACGAGGCCATCGGCTACGCCGCCGACTCATTGGCGCTGCTCCGCAAGGAGGTGATGCGCCGCGCCGCCGCCCTCAAAGCCCTGCCACCCGACCTGTGCCCGGACAAGAAGGTCACCCGGCAGATCGCCGACAAACGCTCACTGGGGCTACATCCGCTGGTCGCCATCTTCGACGAGTGCCAGAACCTGTTCGCCCACGCCGAGTACGGCGACAAGGCGGGCGATGACGCCGAGTTCATCATCAAACTCGGCCGCGCCCTCGGCGTGATCCTGGTGTTGGCGACCCAGCGCCCGGACAAGGACAGCCTGCCCACCGGTATCAGCGCGAACGTCACCATCCGGTTCTGCCTGCGCGTCGCCGGCCAGCTCGAAAACGACATGATCCTCGGCACGTCCGCCTACAAGAACGGCATCCGCGCCACCGTCTTCCAACCCAAGATGGACGCCGGTATCGGCTACCTGCTCGGCGCGACCCCGATGCCCAAGGTCGTACGCACGGCCTATCTGGACACGCCCGCCACTCAACGCATCGCCGATCGTGCTCACGCGCTGCGGGCGAGCACGGGAGCGCTGAGCGGGCACGCCCTCGGCGAGACGCCCGAGCAGAACACGCCCACCTTCGACCTGCTCGCTGACGTCCTGGCCATGGTCCCGCCGTCCGAGGTCAAGGTGTGGAACGAGGCGATCGTGGATCGTCTCGCCGAGTTGCGGCCGGACGTCTACGGCGCGTGGGCGCGCCTGGAGGGCGGCGCGAAGACGGCGCAGCTCACTACCGCGCTCAAGCCGTACGGCATCAAGACCATGCAGGTGTGGGGCACGCCCGAGGGCGGCGGCAAGGGCGCGAACCGCATCGGCATCACCCGTGACGACATCGTCACCGCCATCACCCAGCGTGACAGAGGCAGGGCCTCGTAGCTCAGCCGATCGCCTCTAGACCTAGAGGCAGACCCCTCTAGGTCTAGAGGCCCGCCTAGAGCCCAAAACCGCACTCGACCTGCGATCTAGCACCTAGACCCTGACCTGCGGAAACCGTGGAAATCGGCCCTGGAGGCCCACATGGCCACTGCCCTCACCCTGCTAGCAGCCTGCCTACCGTCAATCACTCTCAGTTACATCATCGTCTGCCTGACGTGGCCCTGGCGCCGCTGCGTCCGATGCCGCCCCGGCGCCAAGAACCGCACCTGCCGCACCTGCGGCGGCACCGGCATGCGGCCCCGCCTCGGCTGGCAGCTCTACGTCTACCTCCGCCGCCTGTACCGCGACGGCACCCACTAATCCCGGCCTCAAGGAAGGAAGCCCGCCATGTCCGGCGAGACCACCATCACGATCATCGGCAACCTGACCAACGACCCCGAGCTGCGCTTCACCCAGACCGGAACGGCCGTCGCCACGTTCACGATCGCCTCAAGCCCGCGCGTCTACAACAAGCAGCTTGAGCAGTGGGAGGACGGCGAGGCCCTGTTCATGCGCTGCTCGGCCTGGCGCGACCTCGGCGATCACATCTGCGAGTCCCTCACCCGAGGCACCCGCGTCATCGCCTCCGGACAGCTTCGAATGCGTACCTACGAGACCGACGAGGGCGAACACCGCACCGTCTTCGAGATGACCGTGGACGAGATCGGCCCGTCCCTGCGCTTCGCCACCGCCAAGCCCGCCAGAGCGACCCGCAAGGCCACTACCAGCCACAACAGCGGCGCACCCGACGCATGGGCCACCACCGCCACAACGGGCGACAAACCGCCGTTCTAGCCACGCTCACGCACCACGGGATACGGCCTCGGCGACCAGCCGCCAAGCACAACCGCCGAGGCCACCCACCCCGATCACGAGGAAAGGCACTGCCAGCATGACACCGACCAGCACCCATTCCCACCGCCACACCCAAACGATCACACCGCGCCCACACCTGCACGACCTCAGCCACCCCGGCCGGGATCGGCTCACGCTCGACGCGCATGCCGCCACCCCATTGGACGCACTCATGCACGTCCCCGCCGAGGGCCACCGCCTGCGATTCCTTGAGGCCAAGGAGGCGTCCAATGGGGTGGTCTGACCTGACCCGCGCCGCCTTGAAGGCCGCCGCTCGCGGCTGGTACGTCTTCCCGCTCACTCCACGTGGCAAGAAGCCGTTGCGTGGCTTCACCGACTGGGAGCGACACGCCACCACCGACACCGACCGCATCGCCGCCTTCTGGCCGCGTCAGCCGTACAACATCGGCATCGCCTGCGGCCCGTCCCGCCTGGTCGTGATCGACCTCGACCAGCCCAAGCCCGGCGAGCACCCGCCCGCCGGCCTCGCCCAGCACCCCCCGCAGAACGGAGAACACGTCTTCCGCCTGCTGTGCGCCGAGCACGCCCAGCCTTACCCCGGCGACACCTTCACCGTCCGCACCCGGCGCGGCGGCACGCATCTCTACTTCACCCCGCCTGAGGGTCTACGGCTGCGCAACAGCGCAGGCCACAAGGGCGGGCTCGGCTGGCTGATCGACACCCGCGCCTGCGGCGGCTACGTCGTCGGCCCTGGAAGCCACGTCACCCAGCCGGACGGCACCGGCCCGTACGAGATCGTTCACGACCGGCCAATCGCACCGCTCCCGGCCTGGCTCGCCGAGGCGCTCGCACCAGCCGCACCGCCCTCGATGAGCGCCGCCGACCTCCTGGCCAGCCTGCCCGATCACCGCCTCACCAAGTACGGCCAGGCCGCACTACGCGGCGAGGTCGACCGCGTGGCCACCGCCCAACGCGGCACCCGCAACCGCGCGCTCAACACCGCCGCCTTCAACCTCGGCCAGCTCGTCACACGCCGCGTACTGCCCGCCGAGGTCGTCATCACCGCCCTCCAGTCCGCCGCCGAGACCGCGAACGCCGAAGGCGACCCGAACCCGCCACGCGAGATCGCCGCCGTCATCGCCTCAGGCCTGTCCGCAGGCATGAAAGCCCAGCCACGCCGTAGCCGGGCCGCATGAACACCAGCCAAGGAGCACCAGCCATGAACAACGACCGCACACCCAACGGCGCCGCCCTGCTCGACCGACTACGCGCCGCACTCACCCGCTACGTCATCCTGCCGAGCTCTGAGGCGGCCGACGCCGTCACCCTGTGGATCGCCGCCACCCACGCACAACCAGCCTGGGCCCACGCGCCCCGACTGGTCATCCGCGGACCGGAGAAGCGATGCGGCAAGTCCCGGCTCCTGGACGTGGTCGAGGCCACCTGCCACGAGCCGTTCATCACCGTCAACAGCTCTAGCGCCGCCGTCTACCGCTCCATCACCGAAGACCCACCGACCATGCTCGTGGACGAGGCCGACACCATCTTCGGCCCCAAAGCCGACGGCAACGAAGACCTTCGCGGCCTGCTCAACGCCGGACACCAGCGCAACCGCCCGGCCAAGCGCTACGACGCCGCCACCAACCGCGTCGAAAGCATCCCGACCTTCGCCATGGCCGCACTCGCCGGCATCGGAGCCATGCCCGACACCATCGAAGACCGAGCCGTCGTCATCCGCATGCGCCGCCGCGCCCCTGGCGAGAACGCCGCCCCGTACCGCCATCGCCGCGACCGCGCTCCGCTGCGCGAATTGGCGACCGACCTGCACCAGTGGCTTCGCGCCGACCTGCCCGCACTGGAGGAGGCCGAGCCCAGCATGCCCGTCGAAGACCGTGCGGCCGATACCTGGGAACCCCTGGTCATCGTTGCCGACCACGCCGGGGGAGGCTGGCCTGATCGGGCCCGCGCCGCCACGTTGCAGCTCACCGCCGAGGCCGACGACAACGGCCAGACCTCGGCCCGCGTACGCCTACTGACCGCTTGCCGCACCGCCTTCGGCCCGGACACCGCCCTGCCCACCGCCGTCTTGCTGGAACGACTCAAGAGCGACCCCGAGAGCGAATGGGCCGACCACGGCCCGGCCGGACTGACCCCGATGAAGCTCGGCACGATGCTACGCGAGTACGACATCCGCTCAGCGAACATCCGCTTCCCCAATGGCCAGCAGGCCAAGGGCTACCAGCGGGCCGACTTCGCCGACTCTTGGGCCCGCTACTGCCCGGCCCTCGGACCCATCCCAGAGGCCGACGTCGTCCCGATCGACAGGGATACCCGTCCCAGCCGTCCCAGCCTCGTCACCGCAGGTCAGAGCGGGACGGCTCCCATCGCTGGGACGGCATGACCCGTCCCACCCAATCAAGCCGTCCCAGGCTTGACCTGCGGAAATGACCCTGGGACGGCTGGGACGGCTCACCCCTCCGCAACCAGCCGCGAGCACCCTCGGCGACCAGCCGCCAAGCACAACCGCCGAGGCATCACCCAGCACCGATCACGATGCCCGAAAGGCAGCCGCACCATGACAACGCGTCCCAAGACCCTGCTCACCATCGCCGAAGTCCTCGACGAGATCGACGTCCCGAAGTCCACCTTCTACCGCTGGCTGAACACCGGCCGCGGCCCGAGGTCCCTGAAACTCCCCAACGGCAAGCGCAAGGTCCGCCGCTGCGACCTGGACGCCTGGCTCGCCACTTTTGAACAGACCGCAGCCTAGGAGGGACAACAGATGCAGACCATGGACGTCGTCATCTGGACCATCCGGCAGCGCAAAGGTCGTGGCAAGCCGTACGAACTGCGCTGGAAGGTCGGCACGGAGCCCAAGTCCAAGTCGTTCCTGACCAAGGCGCTCGCCGACCACTTCCGTGCCGACCTGCTCAAGGCCGCGAAGAAGGGCGAGCCCTTCGACACGGTCACCGGCCTACCCGCTTCCATGACGAAGACCGAGGAAAAGGCCGCCCTGAGCTGGTACGACTTCTGCCGCAAGTACGTTCGCATGCGCTGGAAGGGCGCCGCCGCCAAGACCCGCGAGAGCATCGTGGATAGCCTCACCGTGGCCACGTTCGCCCTCCTGACCGACGAGGCTGCCGGCCTCGGCAAGAGAGAGATCAGAGCTGCGATGCAGTGGGCCCTCATACCTCGTCAGGAGGACGAGGTGGCCCCACTTCACCTTAAAGACGCCGTTCACCTGCTCAGCAAGGGCACTATCAGGGTGAGTGACCTCGCAGACCCCATCGTGACCCGCAACGTCTGCGAGGAACTCACCCTCACGCGCGACGGCAAGCGAGCGGCCGCGGACACGACGGCCCGCCGACGCCGCGGCCTCAACACTGCTCTGGAATACGCTGTCGACCTCGGCGAACTGGTCGAGAACCCGCTCAAGCGCGTCAAGCAGAACAAGGTGGCAAGGGACAACACCGTTGACCGGCGATGCGTGGTGAACCCCGCCCAAGCCCGCGAACTGCTCGTAAGCCTCTCCTACGTCGGGAGCTGGCACCGTGGGAGAGGCCGCCGCCTGGTGGCGTTCTTCGCTGTGCCGGCCTTCGGCCAGCTGAGGCAGTGGGACTTCGCGAGACCGACTGTCACCTGCCCGAGGAAGGGTGGGGTTTGCTCACTCTCGAGATCACCCGGCCAAGCAGCGGCAAGCAATGGACGGACACCGGGACCGTACACGATCAGCGCGGGCTCAAGCAGAGAGAGGAACGGGATGTCCGGCCCGTGCCAATCCCGCCAGAACTGGTTCACATCCTAAGGTCGCATCTCGAAGAGTTCGGCACGGCCCCTGACGGACGGCTATTCCGCAACGAGCGCGGTGGCGTTCTGGGTGCCTCTACCTACTCGCGGGCCTGGGAAGAGGCTCGCCTTTTCGCCCTTACTGTGCAACAGGTGGCCTCACCCCTAGCGGGCAAGCCTTACGACCTGCGTCACGCCGCCCTGTCCACATGGCTAAATGCAGGCGTTGACGCGGCAGTCGTAGCGGAGCGCGCAGGCAACAGCGTTGAGGTTCTCCTCAAGCGTTATGCCAAGTGCCTCGACGGGCGCGACAGCCAAATCAATCGCCGAATTGAAGCCGCTCTTGAAGCCTGATTAGGTTCAGTCCTCTCAGCAGCACCGTCGTAGGCCAGGACCATCGGGATGACATTCTGCGGAGGCCGAAGCGTCGGCTTACGGCCTCTGCCGATCACCCTGTAGATCATTCGGGCTACTAACTATAGGGGGTGTCGGAAGCTCGAAGCGTTCCGTTAATCTGAAGTCTAGGCGTTGGATTGCTTCGAGTAGTACCTTCATAGCCTCGCCAACAGCTTCAGTTGATTGCGTCTGTTTGGCTAGTTCGCTCCAGGCATGCATGAGAGGCGCCCACCAACGCTCCGCGTGCTGCACCTTGTTCGCAAATTCGAAGAACTTGTGGACATCTAGATCGTCGATCTCGATATTCTCTGGATTGCGTTCGAGGAACTCGATTGCTAAGAGGACAGGTTCAGCATAAAGGTGCTCCTTGAGGAAACGAAGCCGTTCGACTCGAGCCTGATCGTGCCGCAGTTGAATGAAAGCGTGAAGGGTTTCATTGCTCAAGCTAAGCACAACAGATGCAGTTAGATCGCGAAAAATTCTGTCCTGACATTTCGCTGGCTTTCCAAGCACGGCGTTGATTGCAGATTCCGCCGCTGCAGCCTCATCCACATCCCATTCCTGGGCGATCTTGCGGGCTATCCGCGAGACATGGTCATGCACGTAGCTTTCCCGACAGGCATGCTTAGTGCGGCCTCGTTTATACCTTCCTCTGATACGCGCCTGGAAGTGGAATCCGTTTGTGGCGGAGTGAAGATGCAGCTCCTCGATTGCGAATTCAATGAATCCTGTACGATACATCATTGAGCGATAGTGGGTGGTGTTAGCTGATCACGTGCGCTCACAGCTGCTTGATGCTCTGCGCGAATCACGGCATCAATGTCCCGGATAGGATTGCGCCCAACTTTAGCGCCAGCCTCGTTAAGCCTATAGCTCAGGTTGAAAATCGATTGGAGAAGGCCGTAGGTCATAGCGGCGGCTGCTATCCGCCGGATCAAGGCGTAATATAGGCCATCGTCGGGTCCCGCTCTAACGATCAAGGCCGCAAGTGACTTGTCCGCATCGTGGATCTCCGTGAGTTCCGATATAACCTCACCCAACATACGGTCCACGTCCGAACCCCGCGCAGCATCTGAGAGAAGCCACGGTTCTCCCTCAACCTCGGTGTCCATGGCCGCCGCGAATGCCAACTTAGCCGATCTTGGAATCGTCGCAGTAGCAGTCCTCGGAAACCATGACCGTATGGCGTTCAGGAACCACTTCTGAAGTTCGTCATCTCGTACGGCTTCTCGAAGGATTTCAAGGAGTTCCTCTTGCGTGCCGGCAGATAGCTTTGACGCGTCAGCGACACGTTTTAGCCGTATCAGTGCAATGCCCTTGCGGTCAGTACGCAGAAGTCGTGCACATACGGTGAGAACTGTCTGTTGGCGGTCGACCTGCGATGCCCAGTCATAGAGAAGTCTTTCGCAACGACGCTGCATGTGAGGATCCAAAACAGCATCGCTGAGAACATCAGCCAATATGTTCCGCTGTTTATGCTGATGGGCTACCTTTGCAAGACTACCTTTGATGAAATCTACGTCTTGATGTCGACGAACAAGAGACGACAGCCAGTCCCTGGCTATAGTTTTCCATTCATCGTCTTCAGAGGCCTGGCTTATCATCCATTCCGCTATAGATTCCCGGATAGCCGCGTAGTTGTCCCATACGTATCTGATGGTAGCAGGGCCGAGGCTTGGACGCTTCATTCGTATTACTTCATGAGCGTCGACCCTAGCATCGATATAGCGTATCCTCCCTCGTAGTCCCGGTCCTGAGAGGATATCTCCAGGGTTCGCTGTTTTCCTTGCAGGCGAAGAAACACCAACTACAACATCTTGAAGGCGCTTACTCTCCATCTCGAATTGAGCGAGTCGCGCCACGCCACGAATCGCTAGCGCAATGAGAAGACAACGATCTTCTAGAGACAAGGGGAGCAGGTCATCGAGCTTATCGCGCTTACTCGACACCTGATCACGGGTACGGTCCCGAGCGGGGTCCGAAAAGAGCAGATCGAGTGTGTCGGCGTGATTATCTAGTGCTTCTGTAATGCGCTTGTGGATAGGCTCCGTATCGCCGTCTGCGTAGGATTTATAGGTTGAGAGGATTGTGTCGACAGCTTCGAGCGTTTGTACAGCGCTCATTCCCTCGAGGTGCGTGGATAGGTCATCCCATCTGATCTCCTCACGCAATTTCTCATCACGCAGACTGAGATAGTGCTCTACCAGCCTTCGCGGGCTTGGCGACGTATCGATATTAATGACACAGAGATGAGGGACCTGCCTGATTCCTCGCCCTCGCCATAGGTCGCTCGATATAGTGATTATTAGCCTAGATTGTAGTGCCAAGTATGCTTCTGCAACGCTACTGAGGTCTTGTATGAAGGCTATCGAAGGGCGGTCATGCTCTGGGTCGCTCAGATCTAGTATATAAGCGCGCTTCGACCGTCGAGGCAGGGCTTCTGAAGACGGTTCATCCCAGTCGCCCGGTTCCAGTCTCGCCATTTGGAGTTCGGCATCAGTGCTGCGGGCAAGGAGTTGTTCAGCGAAGGTTGTTGCTCCGACTCCAGGTAGTGCAGTGACTATAATAACGTCCCCACGTGCCAGGGCGCTTACGCCCTCGGCCCATTCCTTCTCCCACTCGTCCGGTTGAATAAAATAGGGATCTGCTTGGCACTTTGCTCGGTCAAGCTTAGCCTCCTGGAGCCATTTTCGTTGGTCACTGTCGGTGTAAGGAGAGCTGCGCTCGATTGCAACCGAAAGGTCCTTAGGCAGTAGTGCTTCTAGATCTTCTATCCTGCCTATCGATATCCGGCCTGCTGACCATGCGCTATCTGTGTTGTAGCGGTTGCTAAGTATGCCGATGACTGCGCCATCTGATGTGCGTAGTACCGGACATCCACTCATTCCAACCGCTGTGCCGTCAGCCCGGGCTTGGGCCATCAGTACGCCACTGGGAGACTCTCTTGTCACGCCTTCCCATGTGCCCGTTGTTCGACGGAAGTCGTATTCGGCGTATCCCGATGGTCTCGTGGCGTCGGGTATCTCTGCGAATCCCGTAAGGTGGATTGGTGTATCCGGCCTTTGTGCATCAGAAAGTGCAAGAAGCGAAATCTTCCTTGCAAAATTTGTATGAGTCTTAAGGACAGCGATGTCGTGCTCGATGTCGAAGCTTGCCAGAAACGCAACGGAGCTTATATGTCCATCCATCGACTCATATCGAACAGAGTCGCCCTCCGAAGCTGGCTCGATAACGTGGTACGCTGTAACGAGATATCCATCGGCCACCTGAAAACAGGTACCTGTTCGCCTTCCTATGCCATCAAGAATGCGGCCAAGGGAGAGCAGTGGCTCATTGAATTGCTCCCTCATTGCCGACGAAGTGTCGCTCATCGCTACCCGCCCTTAGAGTCTGGGTAATTTGTGGAGCTAGTGTCGTCATCATCCACAATGGCGGGTCCGTTGAAGATGAGTTTTACAGCTAGCGAGGCCTCCATGCCGGCGCTCGCAATAACTATCTGTCCCTGCGTGGAGAACTTGACTCCGAATTGGACTTCAACCTGATCTGGCGGAATCACATGAGATGCGAGCTTCTTCCTAACATCCATCGCTGATAAGGCGATGCTTTCAATTACTGTCTGAGCGCGCGCAAACATATCCTCTAGGAGCTCAGTCCGGCGCTCGCCGCGGGAAGTCGGTTCTCTCCCTGGCCCAGCGACGGCCTCGATCAGTACGGGAACTCCACCTATCTCAGCGGGGATGAGCACTGCGAGCCCTTCTGTCGTCCAGCGGCCACACTGAGTCTACTAGTTTTTATTCAGAAGTCAGGGGGCAAATTTCGGCGTGCAGGATGAGCTGTTTTACGTTTTTTGGACTAGCCGAAATTCAGGTTGGTAACTTATCCAGGCTGCTGGAGCTTCCGTACAGTATGTCTACGGTCTCCGAGTGGATTGCTAAGTCCGGTTTTATCCAATGCAGTCCCGCACGCCTGCCGATAAGCCTTAATGCTGACCAGGCGGTGCTGCTGGCTACGCAGGAACTGCTCGGTGTGCTACGAGCCACCGGCGGTGGCAGTCATCCTGAAGATCGCGTAAGGGAGCTTCCTGCAGGTAGTCTCTGTGAGGGGCGTTGTGCCAGGCACGGTTGCACTTCGGAGCGGATCGCAGTAGGAGGCCGCCTATGAACCGACCGTCGTTCAGGTCCTGGCGTCACATCGTGCTCTGGCGTGCAAGTGCCGGGGACGCTTCCGGGCAGTTGCGGGTGCTCGGATGCCGTGAGGCTCGTCAGGCACCTCGACATCAAGGCTTTGATGAGGTCGCTGAGAGCGGCCCACAACTGGTTCACAGCCAGCGAGCGTCAACGAGAACGGGCGGGACTCCGTGAGACCGGAGGCCCGCCCGTTCGTACGCTGTTCGCCCTGGTCAGCGGCCGGAACCGCTGGTCAAGATCGAGTGCCCCCTGCAGGATTCGAACCTGCGCACCCGGCTCCGGAGGCCGGTGCTCTATCCCCTGAGCTAAGGGGGCTGACGAGTGATAAGGCTATCAGCATCCTGGCACCACTCGGCACCGGATAACGCTCCTTGAACACATCCCGTGAAAACCCGGCGTGACCACCTCACTACAGGTTAACTTGGCGCCCGTGGGCGAGGTTCTTGGGAAAGTACTGGTCGTGGACGATGACGAGGTCATCCGCCAGCTCATCGCGGTCAACCTGAACCTGGAAGGGTTCGAGGTGACGACCGCCACCGATGGGCAGGACTGCCTTGATCGCGTGCTCGAGGTCATGCCGGACGTCATCACGCTCGATGTGATGATGCCCTGCCTGGACGGATGGACCACGGCGGAGAAGCTGCGCACCGACGCGGCCACCAGTCACATCAAGGTGGTGCTGATCACGGCGCGGGCGCAGGACGATGACCGGGCGCGTGGGCTCGGCATCGGGGTGGACGCCTACCTGACGAAGCCGTTCGATCCGGCGGAGTTGATTCAGATCGTCAGGGATCTGGCGGCGGGCGTTCAGCGGGATTGACGGGCGAACGATCCTGGTCTGACAGGGCGTGGGCTGGTCGTACGGGTTGTGTGGGTTGTGTGTGCACTGTCTCTTATACAC
>NZ_SMLD01000152.1:0-22866 GCF_004352805.1 Nonomuraea mesophila | reverse complement strand
GTGTATAAGAGACAGGCCACGCCCACCTCGTCCCCGACCGCCGGGACGAAGGGCCTGCTCAGCCCGCTGAAGTACAAACTCAGCCTCACCGGGCAGCGGCAGCAGAACGGCCACTACTGCGTGCCCGCTTCGTCGTCGATGAGCCTGTCGACCTTCGGCGTCAAGGTCAGCCAGGCGACCCTGGCGAAGAAGATGAAGACCGCCGCTCCCGGCGGCACCAAGGGCAACGCCGTCGCGCCGGTGCTCAACGCGTACGTCAAGTCGAAGGGATTCCGGTTCACGGTCCCGAAGAGCGGGGACGGCAACGCGCTGGTGCTCATGGACCGGATCTCCACCAACGTGGGCGACTACCACAAGGCGCCGCTGCTCGGGGTCTGGATGGAGCAGCTGCCCTGGAACAAGGGCAAGGTCGACCGCACCAAGGTCCCGCACGCGATCATCGCGTACGGCTATGACAAGCTGGCCGGCACCATCACCGTCTACGACCCGGGCAGATCGACCGGCGGCTCGCACACCGTCAAGGCCTCCACCTTGGCCAAGGCCCTGCAGCCGGGCTGGAACATGTACTTCATCGAGAAGCTCTGATTCACTACACGGATGCTGCACCACGTCGAGCTGTGGGTGCCTGACCTGCCCCGCGCCACCGAGAGCTGGCAGTGGCTGCTGGCGGCCCTCGGCTACACCCCCTACCAGGAGTGGAGCGACGGCCGTAGCTGGCGGTCGGGGCGTACGTACGTGGTGCTGGAGCAGTCGCCGGCGCTCACCGCCGACCGGCACGACCGCTGCCGGCCCGGACTGAACCACCTGGCCTTCCACGTGGACGGCCGGGCCCGGCTCGACGAGCTGGTGGGGGAGGCGGCGGCGTACGGCTGGACCCTGCTGTTCCCCGACCGGCACCCGCATGCCGGCGGGGACGAGCACTACGCCGCCTACCTGGAGGACCGCGACGGGTTCGAGGTGGAACTGGTCGCGTCTACCCCTCAGGACCTCCCGCCCGCGACGTGACGAGGGAGCCGTCCCGTCAGGATGAAACGTCCTAAACTACAGTTCAGTGGCCCTTAGTGGCTCGTTCGGGTAAATGTCAGACGTTGGCACCCTGCCGGTATACCGTCGGGTTTCGGTCTGATCCTTAACCGGAAACGGGTACTGCAACATGCGCAAGGTCCTGACATCCACCCTCGCCGCCACCGCCGCCCTCGGCCTGCTCGCCTCCTCGGTCCCGGCCACCGCCGCCGACCGTCCCCGCGACCTCCCGAAGGAGATCTACGGTGGCGCCTGGACCGCGGGTCACGTCCAGGGCATCGCCATCGACCAGCGCAAGGGGTACATGTACTTCTCCTTCACCAACCTGCTGGTCAAGACCGACCTCGAGGGCAACCCGGTCGGCTCGGTCACCGGCTTCACGGGCCACCTCGGCGACCTCGACCTCAACGCCAGGGACGGGCGGGTGTACGGCTCCCTGGAGTACAAGGAGCAGGAGTCGTTCTACATCGCGATCTTCGACGCCGACCGCATCACCCGCATGAACATGGACGCGCAGACCACCGACGTGGTCAGGACCGTCTACCTCAAGGAGATCGTGGACGATTACGTCGCCGACATGAACGGTGACGGCACGTTCGACGGCAACATCGCCGAGACCCCCGACCACAGGTACGGGTGCAGCGGCATCGACGGCGTGTCGTTCGGGCCGGAGTTCGGCAGGAAACACGGCAAGGAACTGCTGACCGTCGCGTACGGCGTCTACTCCCACGTCGGCCGTGCGGACAACGACCACCAGGTCCTCCTCCAGTACGACACCAGCCGGTGGAAGAAGTACGAGAAGCCGCTCACCGAGAGCGACCCGCACACCAGCGGCCCCGGGAAGGTGGACGGGAAGTACTTCGTCCACACCGGCAACACCACCTACGGCGTGCAGAACCTGGAGTACGACGACCACACCGGCAACTGGATGATGGCCGTGTACAAGGGCAAGAAGCCGCAGTTCCCCAACTACTCGTTCTTCATGGTCAAGGGCGACGAGCGGCCCAGGAAGGGCGAGATCGTCGGCCAGCCGGAGCCCGAGCAGGGCGACCTGCTCTCCCTGGCGCCCGGCGGCCTCGAGCACGAGGAGTCGGGCGTGCGCGGGTGGGAGTTCACCGGCGAGTACGGCCTGATCTCGCTCGGCGGGGGCCGCTACTACGCCTCCAGGGCCGGAGAGGTCTCGGAGGACGGCGAGACCAAGCACACCGGGCACGCCGAGCTCTACCGCTGGACGGGACAGGTGCCGACGCCCTTCACGAAGGACGGCTGAGCCCCTTTTGACCGAGGATGAACCGGCGTTTGACCGGGCGTCCCCGCTTGCCCCGACCTCCGGCACACGCCAGCGGACTGCCCGTATCCCCTGTTAAGGTCTTACCTCGTCCTAAACAGCGAGTAAAAGATTGTTAAACGGAGGGGTCATGCGGACCAAGAGGAAGATCGCTGTCGTGGCGTCCGTGGTAGCCGGACTCGCCGCCCCGGCCGTGGCGGTGGCTCCCGCGGCCACCGCCCAGGCCGGGCCGGCGTGGTACGCCTACCACAATGCGAGCGCCGCCAAAAGCGTGGCTCATGTGAAGACCCTGAAGAGCCGCGGATACCGTCCGATCACGGTGAACGTCTCCGACGGCGAGCGCTACGCGGCCGTGTGGGTCAAGGGCTCGGGTCCGGCGTGGGGCATCTGGCAGGGCATGTCCCCCGCCGACTTCCAGGCCAAGTTCGACGGCGCCATGAAGCAGGGCGCGCAGCCGATCTCCGTCTCCGCCACGGGCTCGGGCTCCTCCGCCGTGTTCACGGCCATCTGGGAGAAGCGCCGCGGCACGTTCTACACCAAGCACGGCCTCACGCCCGCACAGTTCGCCGCCTACAACAAGAAGGCCTCCGCCCAGGGGCTCGCGCTCTCCTCCGTCGACGCCTACGGCACCCCCGGCGACGTCCGCTACGTGGGCGTCTGGACCACCAACTCCGGCGGCGGCTGGTACTACACGTACGGCCTGTCGCCCCAGCGGCACCAGGCGGCGGCCGAGGAGAAGAAGGCGAAGGGCTACCGGCCGGTCAAGGTGGCGGTGGCGCCCGACGGCACGTACACGGCCGTGTGGCGCAAGGACGGGCGCAAGCGCTGGGCCCACTACGTCGACATGTCCGCGTCCGGCTACCAGCAGCGCTTCAACACCGCCAAGAGCCGCGGCCTGCACCCCGTGCAGGTGAACGCCGAGAACGGCAAGTACGCCGCCATCTGGGAGTAGGACGGCCCTCACCCGGCCAGGACACGGACGTCCCCCGTCCCGCTGCGGGCGACGATCGTGCGGGAGCTCTTCGCGTTCCGCTCGACCGTGGTGCGCGCGCGGCCGTCCTTGCTCGTGGCGGTCACCGCGTACGGGCCGGGCGGCACCTTCGCGGTCACCCTGCCGTCGTGGGAGATCAGGTCGAGGTCGGTGGGCGGGCGGTCGAACGTCACGTCGATCGACCCGTCGAGCGTCCGGCACCTGACCGCGGCCGACGTGAGGCCCTCGGCCCTGATCGAGCCCTCGGTGCGCAGTCGCAGCCGTCCCGAGGCGCCCGTCACCCGGACGTCGTCGCGGCTCACCACGTCGACGTCCTGGGTGAGGCCCTTCAGGATGACCCCGTCGGCCGCTTCGACCGTCAGCCGCACGCCGGGCGGAACCCGGACGTGGTAGCGGGCGCCGCAGTCGCCGACCACCATGGTGCAGTTCGCGCCGAGGCGGAGCGTGCCGTCGCGCAGTGACCAGGTGGCGTTGCCCTCGCCGGCGGCCTTGCCGCGTACCCACCGCTCCACCTCGACCCGCCCTCCGGCGCCCTGCAGCACGCGCACGCCGCCCACGGACGACCGGATCGTCAACGCGGTCCCCGTGAGGGCGAACGACCTCGCGGAGCGCACCTCGTCGGCGTCCAGGGTCACCCCGCAGCCCGTCACGGCCATGGCCGCAACGGCCGCTGCCACTGTGATCTGCCTCATGAGGACGATGGTGGCCGGACGCCGCCCGCCCGCCATCGGCCGGAGGGCCGAACGTCGTCAGCCGCCCATCGGCCATTCGGCCATTCGCGTCACAGGGCCGACAGCAGCGCGTGGACGTGGCGCAGCGGGCCGGAACCCAGCGGGCGCACCGCCACCGTGTCGGCCCCGGCCGCCCACAGGCTCTTGATCTGCGCCGCCGCCTGCTCGGGTGTCCCGGTCGCCATCACCACGGTTTCGGGCGGCACGCCCAGGAACTCCGCCTGCCCGGCCACGGCCTCCTCGATCGTCTCGGCCGCGTCGTCCCCGATGTGCAGGTAGGTGAAGATCACCAGCTCGTGGCCGGCGCCGCCGTCGATCCGCGCCCGGATGCCGGGCACCTGCTCCGGCCCGACCCCCTCGGGCAGGATCGTGCCCTGCGCGATCCGCCCCGACAGCGCCAGCGAGCGCGGGCCCTTCACCCCGGCGAGCACGGGCGGCGGCTCGGCGGGCGGGTGCACCAGCGACACGCCGTCGAGACGTACGGAGCGGCCGTCCAGGGTGACCGTCTCGCCGCGCAGCAGCGCGCGTACGGACGTGATCGTCTCCTCCAGGAGCGACAGCGGCGAGGGAACGGCCGCGCCGACCTGACGCATCCACTCCGGTACGCCGTGCCCGATGCCGGCCGCCAGCCGGCCGGGGTGCAGGCGGGCCAGGTTGCCCAGCTCCATCGCCAGCACCATCGGGTTGCGCAGGGGAGCGGGGGTGATGCCGATGCCGACGCGCAGCCGGGACGTGACGGCGAGCGCGGTGGCCGCCGCCGAGATGCCGCCCGTCCAGCCGAGGTCCTCCACCACCCACAGGTCGTCGACGACGGTGCCGTCGATCTCGCGGGCGAACGGGATCAGCTGCTCGGGTGGCAGGTCCCGGTCGAACATGACGCCAAGCCTCACGATGCCCTCCAGTAGTAGCGGTAGAGCCGGCCGACCTCCGAGTAGCCGGCGCGCAGGAACGCGGCGGCCGTCGGATGGTTGGCGGCGTCGGTGGCCGCGACGATGCGTGGCACGCCGGCCTCGGCGAGCGTGCGGGTGCCCCTGGCCAGCAGGTCGTTGACGTAGCCGTGGCCGCGGTGCTCGGGCAGCACGCCGATGTAGGCGATGGAGTGGTCGTCGGGAGCGACCAGCCCGACGGGGGTGTCGCCGAGGTAGCCGATGACGAACCAGTCGGGCTTGGCCTTGCGGGCGAGCAGGTCGTCGTACATCCACCGGGCCTCGTGCTCGGCCCCGACGGTGGCCACCTCGACCTGGGTGTCGTGGTCGAGCGAGCCTTCGGAGACGCGGACGAGGATGTCGAGCACGTATGACGGGTCCATGCGGCGCGCGGGGCGGTAGGACAGCCGGCCGGGGTCGTCGGGCAGGTCGGTGCCCGCCGCCCATTCGAGCATGAGCCGCTCGACCTCCATGGTGAAGCCGGCCAGGGTCAGGGCCTCGTGCTCGACGGCGCGGTCGACGACGGGGGAGAGCCCGGGTTTGAGGGGGATGTCGTGGATCATCTTGCTCACCCCCATCTCGTCCAGGCTGCGGCGCAGCAGACCGGCGGCGGCGACGGGGTCGGGGCCGGGGTCGAAATGCCAGGTGATCACCGGAGGGGAGTCGGGAAAGGGCGCCCAGTAGGCCAGGCGGGTCCGCCCTTGCGTGAAGCACCACTCGGGGCGGGTCCTGCCCTCGTCGAAAGCGGACACGAGGTGGGAACGGGCAGGCTCGGGGAACTGGTCGAACAACGTGAAAGCCTCCATGCGCGCGAAAGGGGCTCCCGCAGGGTGTGCCCACGATGACATCCTCTCGCACACCCCGCGCCGATCAAGCCCGCTCGCTGGTCAGGCGGCGTCGTCCAGGGCCGTGCGTGCCTCGCCGAGCGACTCCGTGGTCTCGAAGTGGTGGTCGAGGTTGGTGATGGTCAGCAGGTGGCGGATCATGCCAGGGCCGACCACGAGGATCAGGCGGCCGTGCCGCTGATGCACCTGGTTGAACGTGGAGACCAGCACGCCCAGGCCGACGGAGTCGCAGAACGGGACCTCGGTCAGGTCGATGACCAGGCGGAGCGGGTCGGCGGCGGCCATCGCCTGCTCCAGCTCGGCCTGCAGCCTCGGGGCCCCCGCCACGTCAAGGTCGCCCACGACGTGGACCACCGTGCAGCGGTCCTCCCGCCACTGTCTGACCACCATGGGCCTCACCCGTCCCGACCGGCAGAAAGATATGCCTATTTCTTACATATGTTCTGCATTGCCGTTTTGGTGGAGGGTGTAACGCTCGGCTTCGCGGTCGGCATGGATTTAGTACCCTTCTGCCGGACCTTCGGCTGGTCGCTGCCGAGAATCAGCTCGATGCCGTCGATGTCCACCTCGCGCACCTCCGACCCAGGGATGGCCTCGGCCACCACCCGCGCGGCGGCCTCCTGGCCCTTGCCGTGGCGCACGATCGTCTTGTCGTAGTCGTGCTTGTTGGTGTTGCCCGGCTGATCGGGCACCTTGAACCCGTACGCGACCAGGGCCTCCTTCGTGCGGGCGCCGAGACCGTTGATCAGCGTGCCGTTCTTGATCTTGATGGAGATGTCTCCCGGCGGGATGGCGGACGGCTCGGCCGACGGCGTGGCGGAGGCCGGCGGGGTCGGCCGGGCCGGGTCGCGGTCGTCGTCGATCCTGGCGAACAGGTCGCGGGCCGCCCGTTCGTCCCACAACACCGCCGACTCCCCGGTGGGCGTCTTGAAGTCGACGTCGGCCAGCGGCACCTCGGCGAACTTCACGTTCTGCAGCGAGACGTCCCTGAGCTGGGTGGCCAGGCCGATCAGCCCGTCGTCGGGATCGACCTTGACCGTGCTCAGCGTCGAGTTGACGAACGAGGCCAGCGTGCCGGGGTTGGCCAGCGTGCCCGCGCTCGACGCCCGGTCGAGCAGCGCGGAGATGACCTGCTGCTGCCGGTCGATGCGGTCGAGGTCGGAACGGGCGGTCGCGCGGGTGCGGGCGTAGCCGAGCGCCTGCACGCCGTCGAGCTTGTGGGTGCCCGCCGGCAGGTCGAGCGCGATCCGCTGGTCCTTGATCGGCACCGGCGTGCAGACGGTCACTCCGCCGAGTGAGTCGACCACGTCGATGAAGCCGAGGATGTTGACCTCGATGTAGCGGTTGATCTGCAGCCCGGTGGCGGCCTCGACGGTCTGCCTGGCCAGCCTGGGCCCGCCGAACTGGTAGGCCGAGTTGATCTTGTGTGGTCCCTTGCCGGGCACCGTCACCCACGTGTCGCGCGGCAGGCTCACCACTGTGACCTTGCGGTGGTCCTCCGACAGGTGGATGACCATCATGGTGTCGGTGCGCTGCCCGGACTCGCGGCCCAGTTTGAGCCGGTTCTGCTGCTGGCGGGTCAGGTCGTCGCGCTTGTCGACGCCCACCAGCAGGATGTTCTCGGCGCCGCGGGAGGAGGCTGCGGTCACGCCCGCGTCGACCGTGCCGATCTGGCGCGGGGTCGCCCACACCACGCCGGTCGTGACGAGGACGCACGTGGACAGGAAACCCGCGATCAGCAGGTTGCGGCGGCGGGCCCTGGCGCTCCTGAGCGGCCTGCGGGTGCGCGAGGGCGGGAGCTTGACGCCGCCATAGGCGTCTCCGCCCACGAGCACACCGGCGTCCTCCTCGCCCGGCTCGCGCATGCACGTCCCCCTCTGCTCGCGCCGGAGGATCGGGCTGTCGATTGCCCTCCTCCCCTGCCCGTACAGTAGCGTGAGCCCCGCCATGAAGCAGTTCCCCGACTCGCCGCACGCCCCCGCGGAGACGCGTGCCTGGCCCCCCATCTCCGTCGTCATGCCGGTCCTCAACGAGGAACGGCATCTCCGCGAGGCCGTCGACCAGGTCCTCGCCCAGAGTTACCCCGGTGAGATCGAGGTCGTCCTCGCCGTGGGTCCCTCACAAGACCGCACCCAGGAGGTCGCCGACGCCATCGCGGCCGCCGACCCGCGGGTGACCGTCGTGCCCAACCCCACGGGCCGCACCCCCAACGCGCTCAACGCCGCCATCGCCGCATCGCGCAACGGCATCATCGCCAGGGTCGACGGGCACGCCATGCTGCCCTCCGACTACCTGCGCGTGGCGGTCGAGACGCTGGTGGAGACCGGCGCCGACAACGTCGGCGGCGTGATGGCCGCCGAGGGCGTCACGCCGTTCGAGCAGGCCGTGGCCTGCGCCATGACCTCCAAGATCGGTGTGGGCGCCGCCGCCTTCCACGTGGGCGGCACGGCGGGCCCCGCCGACACCGTCTACCTCGGCGTGTTCCGGCGCTCGGCGCTCGACCGGGTCGGCGGCTACGACGAGCACTTCCAGCGCGCCCAGGACTGGGAGATGAACCACCGCATCCGCCAGAGCGGCGGCCTGGTGTGGTTCCAGCCCCGCATGCGGGTCTCCTACCGGCCCCGGCCCAACGTCAAGGCGCTGGCCCGGCAGTATTTCCACTACGGCCGCTGGCGGCGCGTGGTCGCGCGCACCCACGAGGGCACGATCAACCTGCGCTATCTGGCGCCGCCCGCCGCGGTGCTGGCCATGCTTCTCGCGCTGGTCGCCTCGCCGTTCCTCCCGCTCACGCTGATCGTCCCCGGCGGCTACGCGCTGGCCATCGTGGCCGGCTCGGCGCTGACGGGCAGCGGGCTGCCGGCCGCGGCGAAACTGCGCCTGCCGATCGTGTACGCCACCATGCACTGCGCCTGGGGCTGGGGCTTCCTCACCAGCCCGAGAAAGCTGGCCAGGCCGCCGAAGTGAGGCCGCTCAGCCCGCGAGCACCCGCTCGATGGCCGCGTTGAAACGGGTCAGCGCGTCCGGATACTCCGGCCCGAGCAGATAGGCCCTGAGCTTGACCCTGGCCCGGGCCAGCGTGTCCTTCCCGCCGAGGAAGTCCGCCAGCCCGGCCAGGTCCCGGCCGAGCAGCTCGCCCGCCTCGGTGCTCGGGTAACGCTCGTGGAAGGCCTGCTCGGGCAGGCCTGCCACGTTCGTCACCGCGTACGGCTTCTCGCTGGCCAGGAAGTCGGCCACGACGCTGGAGATGTCCGTGATGAGCAGGTCGCACTGGTTGAAGCAGTCGTAGAGATGCGGCTCCGAGCCGGTGACGACCAGGTGCCTGATCGTCGGCGCCTCGCCGGCCGCCGCCGACGGGTGCCTCGCCTTCGACGTGGCCAGCTCGGCCTCCTCGATCATGGCGACGATCTTCCTGTGCGCCCGGACGGCGCTCTTGTCGCGGTGGCCGGTCAGCGGGTGCGGCTTGTAGATCACGCGCAGGCGCGGACGGTGGTCCAGCAGCGCCCGCACGATGCGCGGGCCCATGCTGATCAGCGACGTGTGCAGCAGGTCGTCGCTCCAGCCCTCCCAGGTGGGGGCGTACAACACGGTCCGGTACGGCAGCCCGGGTCCCTCCGTCGAGATGCCTTCGAGCTGCGGCCTGCCCACCTCGTGGATGTTCTCGTCCCTGACCCCCACCCTGGCGCGGCGGTAGCGGTCGCGGCCGGCCGGCCCGGCCACCCAGACCTCGTCGTAGACCCGGGAGAACGGGTTGAACGAGGCCTCCTTGTCGCTGTCGCCGTGGTTGAGGAACACGCTGCGCAGGGTCGGGATGCGCAGCATGTGCACGTTGCGGCCGGCGTTGGAGACGTACAGGCAGAGTTTGGCGCCGGCCAGGGCGCGGAAGCTCATCAGGTCGGCCGACGAGGGGAAGCACACCATCGGCAGGGTGGTCGGCTCCAGGTGGGCGGCCATGCCGCGTTCACGGAGCACGACGATGGCCCGCCTGTCGATGCGTTCGAGCACGGGCAGCCACATCCGGGCCTGGTAGGCGGCGGCGGGGGCGCCGGAGAAGTACAGGACGACCTCGGGACGGTACTTCTCCACCTGCTCGGCCACGACCTCCATGACCCTCGCCCGGTCGGTGAGGGGGGCGGCGCGGCGTACGTACGGGATGAGCGCGAGCGTGCCGGCGGCGCCGAGCGCGACGGCGAGCCCCGCCCCGAGCGCCGCCGCCCTGACGTCGAACGCCGCGCCGAGCACCGGCAGCGCGTCGAGGTAGAGGACACGCGCGCTGCGGTCGTCACGCAGGAAGCGGGGCGGCAGCTTGGGGATGCGCAGCGTGGAGACGTCGAGGTTGCGGGTCGTCACCGGCATCCGGCTGAGCATCTGCTTGAGCCTCAGGGCCAGGCCCGCGTGCCCGGCGCGTACGACGTGGATCGCGAACACCCCGGCCGCCGTCGCGAGGAACCACGGCGAGTCGGGCCCGGCCGTCCGCGCCACCAGCAGCAACGCCATGGTCTCCCTGGCCGCGAAGCGCAGCGTGAGCCCGAGGTGCACCTTGCACAGCAGGTCGGGCAGCGGCCGGCCGGCCCGCGGAGCGACGTGCTCCACCAGGTAGGAGGCCGCGGCGACGGCCCCGAACAGCACCGGCGCCGGCCACAGGGCCGACGCCAGCAGGACGGGGTAGCAGCCGAGCAGTGCCGCGATCACGATGAGTCTCCTCATGTGATCGCACGGTAACAAGTCTCGGGTCAAGCGCCGTCCACGCCCATCTCTATGACTTGCCCTGATAGGTCGGAGATGAGGATGTCCAGCGAGGTCTGCGCGACGAGGTGCGGAGACGTACCGATATTGAGGCAGTTGACCCGGATGCCGTCAGTGGCCCATTCGCGCGCCAGCGCCCGGGTGAGCGCGGCCACCGCGGCCCGCGAGGCCGCCTGCAGCGCCCCGGAACCGGGCGGGGCGTGCAGCAGGAGGCTGCCGCGCAGGTGCGGGCGGGCGGCGCGGGCCACGTTGAGCGCGCCCAGATGGTTGACGCCCACGGACTCGGCGACGTGCTCGCCCGTGGCCTCGGCGAGCCCGCCCGCGTGGCCGGCGACCGCCGCGTTCACCACGTGATCGACGTCTCCCACGCCGTCGAGTGCCTTGGCCACCGCGCCGGCGTCGTCGACGCGCACCCCGTCGGCCTCCGAGAAGACGTGCACCCGCGCGCCCCGGGCGGCGGCCAGCTCCGCGATCTCCGCGGAGCCGATGACCACCACGCTCCGCCCGTCCAGCCCTTCGGCAGCGCCCGCCGGCACCTTCGCGGCGAGCTGGAAGAGCCGCTCGGCGATGTGCAGGTCGGCCGGATGGGTCACCTTGATGTTGTGCTCGCTGCCCGGCACCAGATGGATCGGGACGCCCGGCAGATAGCGCAGGACCACGCCGCAGTCGTCGGTGGCGGGCCGCTCGCCGAACCCGGGGTCGGCCATCGCCCGCTCGTACGCCTCGCGGATCAGCGAGAGCCGGAAACACTGGGGAGTCTGGCTGCGGCGCAACCGCGACCGGTCGAGCACGTCGCCGATCACCTCGCCGCCCGGCGCCGGCTCGGCCACCAGCACCGTGTCGGAGCTCGGGATGGCCACGTTGACCGCCGGGTGCTCGCGCAGCGCCCTGACGCAGTCGGTGATGATCCGCGGCTCCACGAGCGGGCGTACGGCGTCGTGCAGCAGCACGTTGCACTCCTGCGTGCCGAGCGCCCGCAGGGCCCGCCACGTGCTCTCGGTACGGCTCGCGCCGCCGTCGACCACCTGGCTCACCTTGCGGTAGCCGCCCCGCGCGACGATCTCGCGCACCCGGTCGGCGTGTCCCGGCGTCATCAGCACCACGATCTCGTCGATCTCGGGGGCGCGCTCGAACACCTCCAGCGAGTGCTCGATGATGGTCCGTCCGGCCACCTCGACGAGCTGTTTGGGCGTGTCGCGCCCGAACCGCTGCCCCACGCCGCCCGCGAGGAGCACCCCAACCGACCGCAGCCGTGACGTCATACCGCGAGCCTAACGGTCCTGTTCCGTGATATCGCGCTGACCTGTCGCTACGCTGTGCCTACGCACCCACGTGCCCACGCGCTCCCACCCGACCGGGAGGAGACCTGTGCCTTGCCCGACTCGATGACGCGAAGTGGCACCACCAGCCCGCACACCACCGTCGTGGTCCTCGCCACGACCCCGGCCTGCGGGCTCACATGCGACGCCGGCACCCTGCTCGACCGGCTCGGCGACCAGCTCGCCACGCTGCCGGTGCGCGAGGTGCACATGGTGACCCCGAGCGGCGGCCTCGGCGCCGACCTGCGCGGGGTGGCCAAGATCGCGCGCACCACGAACGGCGCCGTCGCCGTGCTGCCCGGCGACCTCGTCGTCCACACCGAGGCGCTGGCCCTGCTGCTCGAACACCCCGCCCACGACACGGGCGCGCTGGTCTGCCGCGCCACGGCAGCGGCTCCGCTGCGGCCGCCCGTACGCGTCGAAGGCGCCAAGGTCGTCGCCGCGGGCAGCTCGTTCCACCTCGTTCCCGAGGCGAACGCCACGTTCAGGGGCGTGCTCCAGGCCTCCGAGTCCGACCTCGGCGTGCTCGCCGACATCGCCGAGGAGCTGGCCGAGCTGGCCGACACCGGCCGTCTCGGCCCCGTCACCCCGGTCGAGGCCGTCGACCTGCTGCTCGTCGGGCTGGTCAGATCGGGCGTGGCCGTACGCGCGGCGGCACTCGGGCCGCTGCACGCCGACCGGGTGACCGGCCAGATCTCCGCCGACGCCGCCCTGGGCAAGCTGGCCGAGGTCGACGAGGCCAAGGTCAAGATCGAGACCGCCGTCAAGCACGACGACGGCTTCTTCGCCACCTACTTCGTCTCCACCTGGACCCGCCACCTGATCAGGCCGGCCGCCCTGCTCAAGCTGACGCCCAACACCGTCACCGGCGTCTCCGTCGGCCTGGCTCTGCTGTCGGCCGTCTGGTTCTCCGCCGGCACCCCGGCCACACGGCTGGCCGGGGCGGTGCTGCTCTACCTGTCGTTCGCGCTCGACTGCCTCGACGGCCAGCTCGCCCGCTACACCCGCACGTTCTCCCCGCTCGGGGCGTGGGCCGACGGCATGGCCGACCGGCTCAAGGAATACGTCGTCTACGTCGGCCTGGCCGCCGGATACGCCGGGCCCCGCGTCTGGTATCTCGCGGTCGCCGCGATGATCCTGCAGATCGTCCGGCACGCCGTCGACTACACGTACGCGGGGGCCGTGGCCGACACCGCCCGCGTCGGCGCCCTCTGGGGCCGGCCCGCCCGCTCCCTGCTGGAGTCGGAGGACGCCCGCCGCGCCAGGGGTGTGCTCGGCCTCGCCCAGCGGCTGGAACGCGACACCGTGGCCCGCTGGCTCAAGAAGATCATCGTGCTGCCCATCGGCGAGCGCACCGCCCTGATCGCCGTCACCGCCGCCTGCTGGAACGCCAAGGTCACGTTCCTGTCGCTGCTGTGCTGGGGCGGCGTGGCGGCCCTCTACCAGCTCTCCGGACGGATCGCGAGGTCGGCACGGTGACAACGGTCCACATGGCGCCCGTCCCCAGCAGCACGGTCGTGGCCTACCGCGACGACGGGCCGCTCTCGCGCGCCATGGGCATGCTCGTGGCCGGGCAACTGCCGCCGCTGCCGCCGGTGATCGCGGGCACGTTCGTCACCGGGGTGCTGCTGGTGCTCGGGGTGGCCGGGTCCGACGGGCTCGCCGTGTTCGCGCCCGCCGTGACGCTGCTGCTGGCCGGGCCGGGCAGCAGTCACGCGCACGACGGCCGGCTCGACTGGCTCGTGCCGCCGATCCTGCGGGTCATCGAGTACACGTTCATCGCGGCGTGCGGCTTCGCCCACGGGGTGCATCCCGTGATCATCATGATGCTGCTCGGCGCGCTGGCCTTCCACCACTACGACCTGGTCCACCGGCTGCGCCAGCGGGTCTACGCCCCGGCCTGGCTGTCGACGTTCGGGCTCGGCTGGGACGGGCGGATGATGGTGGTCTCGCTGGTCGCCCTCACGGGCTGGCTGACCGGCGGCTATGTGGTGTTCGCGCTCTATCTGTGGGCGTTGTTCGGCTGGGAGAGCCTCACTTGCTGGCTGGCCGCCCCCCAGGCGGGTGCGGAAGCGGCGGATACGGGAACACAAGACTGATGGCAGATTACCCACCGTAGGCCGAAAGGGAACTAACCTTTGGGCCTACGGTGGCGCGTCCAACGACCGCCCCACCCCCTGCGCGGGTCGCGTCCAGTGCCCCGCCGCACGTTACGACTGAGGAGTGCACGTTGCTGGGAATGGTTCTGGCCGCCGGGGCCGGACGACGCCTGCGGCCGTACACCGACACGCTGCCCAAGGCGCTCGTGCCGGTCGACGGCGAAACCACGATCATGGACATCTCGCTGCGCAACCTGGCCGAGGTGGACCTGCGGGAGGTCGTGGTCGTCGTCGGTTACGCGGCGCAGGCCGTCCACGACCGCAAGGAGGAGCTCGAGGACCGGCACGGCGTCAAGCTCACCCTCGTGCACAACGACAAGGCCGAGGAGTGGAACAACGCCTACTCCCTGTGGTGCGCGCGCGACTACTTCGCCCAGGGCGCGCTGCTGGTCAACGGCGACACGGTGCACCCGGTCTCGGTCGAGAAGACCCTGCTGTCGGCCCCCGAGACGAGCGACATCCTGCTGGCCGTCGACAACGTGAAGAAGCTCGCCGACGAGGAGATGAAGGTCACGCTCTCGCCGGAGGGCGCGCTGCGCCGCATCACCAAGCTGATGGACCCGGCCGAGGCCTACGGCGAATACATCGGCGCCACCCTCATCCGGCCGGGCGCGGCCGAGCGGCTGGCCGACGCGCTCAAGGCGACGTTCGAGCGCGACCCGCAGCTCTACTACGAGGACGGTTACCAGGAAATGGTCGAGCGCGGTGAGCTGATCCACGCCGCGCCCATCGGCGAGGTCGACTGGGTCGAGGTGGACAACCACGACGACCTGGCCAAGGCCCGCACCATAGCCGTGCGCTACTGAGGGGGCGCGATGCCGCTTCTAGCGAGAATGTTGCCGACGCCGCTGACCATGCAGGTCAGGCGGGGCGCGGTGGCGGAGCTCGGCGCGCTGCTGGCCGACAGCCGCGTGGCCACGTCCGGCAGGGTCGCCGTGGCCGTCGGCCCCGGCCAGGGCGACCACATCGAGAGCCTGATAGCGCCCACGCTGGGCGAGGCCGAGATCTTCAGGGTGGCCGACGGCACGGTCGACGCGGCCGTCTCGCTCGGCGCCGACCTGCGCAAGGGCGCCTACGAGGTCGTCGTGGGCGTCGGGGGCGGCAAGACGATCGACACGACGAAATACGCCGCGTCGCTCGCCGGCATCCCCATGGTGGCCGTGGCCACCAACCTCGCCCACGACGGCATCTGCTCGCCCACCGCCTCTCTGGTCTACGACGGCGGCAAGGGCACCTTCGGGGTGCCGATGCCGCTCGCGATCCTCGTCGACCTCGACTTCGTGCACAGCGCGCCGCAGCAGCTCGTCAGGGCGGGCGTGGGCGATGTGGTGAGCAACCTGTCGGCGATCGAGGACTGGCAGCTCGGCAACGTCGAGCGCGGGGAGCCGATCGACGGGCTGGCCTGCTCCATGGCCCGCACCGCCGCCGAGGCGCTGGTCGGGCGGACCGACTCCATCGAGTCCGACGCGTTCCTCACCGTGCTGGCCGAGTCGCTGATCCTGTCGGGCATGTCGATGGTGATCGCCGGCTCCTCCCGGCCCGCGAGCGGTGGAGACCATGAGATCCTTCATGCCGTGGATCAGCTCTTCCCCGGCACCTCCAACCACGGCGAGCTCGCCGGGATCGGTGCCGCCTTCTGCTTCTTCCTCAGGCAGGACGACGCTCGCGTGACGCAGGTGACCGAATGCCTGCGCCGCCACGAGCTGCCGGTCGTCCCCGCCGACATCGGGCTGTCCAGCGAGCAGTTCGCCGAGGCTGTCGCGCTGGCGCCCGCCACCCGTCCCGGCCGCTACACGATCCTGGAGCACCTGCGCATGCAGGACTCCGAGATCCACGATCGGGTGGAGGACTATGTCCGGGCCTTCGGTCGCTGAGCTGCGGCGGGTCGCCCAGCCCGACGGACACCTCCAGCGCAGGAACGGTGAGCACTGGGCGGGCGTCCTCTACATGCGCAGGCTGTCCATCTACGTCACGTGGCTGATGGCCAGGACGCCGGTCACACCCAACCAGCTCACCTGGGTGATGACGCTGGCCGGCGTCGTGGCCGGGGTCGTGCTGGCCCTGCCGGGGCTGTGGGCGGCGGTGTTCGCCGCCCTGCTCATCCAGGTCTACCTCCTGCTCGACTGCTCGGACGGCGAGCTGGCCCGCTGGACGGGCAAGACCTCGCTGGTCGGCGTCTACCTCGACCGCGTCGGCGCCTACTTCACCGAGGCGGCGCTGCTCGCGGGGCTGGGCTGGCGGGCCTCGGTCGTCCTGCCCGACTGGTACACCGTGCTGGGGGTCGCCGCCGCGCTGGGCGCGATCCTCATCAAGGCCGAGACCGACCTCGTGGAGGTGGCGCGGGCCAAGGGCGGCCTGGCGGCGGCGACCGAGGCCTCCGTCGGCCAGTTCCGCTCAGGGCTGCTGGGGCTGGGCAGGCGGGTGTTGTCGGCGACGAAGTTCCACCGCATCGTGCAGCCGGTGGAGCTGTCGCTGCTCGCGCTGGCGACCGCGGTGATCGATCTGGCGACCGGTGATCTCACCCCCACCAGGGTGTTGCTCGTCGCCTGTTTCGCCGCGGCCTGCCTGCAGGTCGTGCTGCATCTGGTCAGCATCCTGGCATCGAGGCGACTTGCGTGATCTCATGTCGGAACCGATGGAGTCCCTCGTCCGTCGTATTGATCGGACGTCCTCCGTTCGGTGGGGGTTCACTGACGGTTCCGATACGCTTAGCTCCACCCATATCCCAAACGATGCAGACCAGCAGACTCGGTGATCATGAAAGAATGCTCCGCTCGTGCTCTCAACGCGTCAGGACGATGATTCGTTGAAGATCTCGTGCGTCATCCTCACCATGGGCAACCGGGTCGCGGAGCTGAACCGGGCGGTCGAGTCCGCGCTCAACCAGGTCGACGGCGACGTCGAGGTGGTGATCGTAGGCAATGGCGCCGACGTGCCCGAAGTGTCGGCGACGCCACCCGAGGGGTCGTCCGCGATCGTGAAATCGATCCGGCTCGACCAGAACACCGGCATCCCCGCAGGCCGAAACCGCGGCGTGGAGGAGTGCTCGGGCGACGTCGTGCTGTTCCTCGACGACGACGGCTGGTATGCCAGTCAGAAAGTGGTCGCCCACGTGCGCGACCGTTTCGCCACCGAGCCCGACCTCGCGGTGATCTCCTTCCGGGTGATGGACCCCGACGGCGGCATCGGCCAGCGGCGGCACGTCCCTCGCCTGCGCGCGGGCGACCCGCAGCGCTCCTCACCCGTCACGACGTTCCTCGGGGGCGCCTCGGCCATCAGGCGCTCCGCCTTCCTCCAGGTGGGCGGCCTGCCCGAGCGCTTCTTCTACGCGCACGAGGAGACCGACCTGGCCTGGCGGCTGCTCGGCGAGGGCTACCGCATCGAATACGACGCCGAGACGGTGATGTACCACCCGCAGGTGCCGCCGACGCGGCACACCGAGTTCTACCGGCTCAACGCCCGCAACCGGGTGTGGCTGGCCCGGCGCAATCTGCCGTGGCCGCTGGCGTTCCTCTACCTCACCAACTGGGTCGTGCTCACCCTCGTGCGCGAGCGCGGCTCGGGCGGCGCGCTCAAAGCCTGGTTCGCCGGCTTCTTCGAGGGCCTGCGCACCCCCGCAGGCGAGCGCCGTGCCATGCAGTGGCGAACAGCCTGGCGCATGGTCAAGCTGGGCCGCCCGCCGATAGTCTGAGCTCACGCCTGCCTGGCCGCGCCGAAAAGCATCTCGGCGCGGGCCACGTTCACACTGAACAACGCCCGCTTCGGCAGCCCCAGCTCGCTCAGCTCCTTGGCGATGGGATGGTTGCCCAGGCGGATCAGCGCCCCGCCGGGGCGGACCCTGGCCCGGCGCGCCCGCACCGACCAGGGCACGCGCCGCGTGACGCCCTCCCGGTGCGTGTACGCCTCCAGCGGCTTCACCACGGTGGCGCCCGGCACCGGCACGCCGGGCCTGACCAGCATGTCGAGCACGAGCCGGCCGTCCTTGCGCAGCACACACCGTTTGTACGGCGAGCCGAGCCGCAACTCGATGTCGGCCAGCTCCTTCGGAAACCCCCACAACGTACGCCCGGCCTCCAGCGTGAACTGCTGGTCGACCGGCAGCCAGTGCACGAACACCCCGGCCCTCGACAGGTCCGCCGCTTTCATGGGCCCCGACACGCCCGGCGGGCGCACCAGGAACGCCATGCCGAACTCGTGGTAGGCGTCGAGATCGCCGTCTCGGTAGTCGACGAACAGCAGCACGCAGACGGCCTTGCCCGGCAGGATCTCGGCGACGTCGAGCCCGGAGTACGCGATGACCGCCCTGGCGGCGTCGGCGCGCACCGGGTAGAAGGCGCCGCAGATCTCCGCGTCCCGCACCCGCACCGGCATGCCGACCGCCCGGCCCTGGATCAGATGCGTTGCCATGCTTTCCAGTACATCAACCGGAAAGCCGTGTGACCATTCCCGCCCGGGTGCCGTCTGGGTGTGATGTGAGTTTCCCACCGACACGGGGCGTCATCATCGAGGAGCTGTATCGCGAGCACTGGCCGCTCGTGTGCGGCGGTGGTGGAGTCCCGCGCCACTGCCCGAGGCGAGAGGAAGCCCCAGGTGATGGCCAGGCCGGATGCTCTGGCCATCACCTGGGGCTTCGGCTGCTGGGCCGGTGGACGGAGGAGTCACGCCGTTCGTGTGCGGTAGGCGGTCACGGTGGCGAGTACCCCGGCGACCAGAGCGACCACCACGCCGATGGTCCTGATCCAGGTGCCGAGGAAGACGCCGATCGAGGTCACGTCGGCAAGGACGGCGAGTTGGCCGGTGGCGACGAGGGCGGCGGTCTCCGAGAGCCCGATCAACGCGCCCAGGGCCGGGGTCCAGCGCCAGCCGGTGAAGGCGATCAACAGCGCCGACCCGATCAGCAGGACGAGGCCCGGTGGCACGACCGGCATGTTCACTCCCGCCACGCGCTGGACGACCATGCCCACGGCACCGGCGATCAGCCCGGCCACGGTGACCAGACGTACGCCCGACAGCGTTCTGTTCATTTTCATCGTTTCCTTTGCCTGCGCTGATCCGACGCTTCACTGTGACCGGGCCGCCGCTACCGCGTCGTCCCCGTGGCCGCGGTCTCCCGGATACGCGGATTCGCGTAGCTGTCGTGAGGACCGGCAGCGGTTAGGGTCAGGTCCGTGACGAGCTTGACGGACCGTACGCGGAGCTGGTCGGTCGACGCGTGGCCGTGCCTGCCCTTTCTCGCCGTCAACCTGGTCGGCACCGGGCCGGCGGCCGTGTACCAGCCTGACGCGGCCCGCCCGCTGGACGCCGGGGCGTACGCGCTGGTGGTGGCCGCGGCCCTGGCGCTGGCCTGGCGGCGCAGACCGGGGCTGGTGCTGCTGCTCAACGGCGCGGCGGTCGTGACCTATCTGGCTGCCGGCTATCCGTTCGGGCCGGTGCTGCTGACGGTGCCCGCCGCGATGTACGGCGTGGCCACGGCATGGCCGACCGTCCAGGCGGGGCTGGTCGTGGCGGCGGACTTCGGCGTGCTGATCGTGGGGCTGTTCGCCAAGATCGCCGCGGAGCCGGGGGCCAGCGGGTCGGCGATGGCCGTGGACGTACTCGTGTGGGGAGCGGTCACGCTCGTCGTGTTGACGATCGGGGCCACGTTACGGATCCGGCGGGAGGCCGCCGCGGGCGTGCGCACGGAGCAGGCGCGGCGGATGGCATCGGAGGAACGATTGCGGATGGCGCAGGATCTGCACGACACTATCGGTCACGGGCTGGCCGCCATCGCGATGCAGGCGGGGGTGGCGCTGCACGTGCTCGATCGTGAACCGGTGGAGGCCCGTCAGGCCATGGAGGCGGTACGCGCCACCAGCCGCGAGGCACTGGACAGCCTTCGCGCGGAGCTGGAGCACCTGCGCGGCGACGAACCCGCGCAGCGCCGGCCTGTGCCAGGACTGGACGGCCTCGGTGAGCTCGCGGGCAGGGTCAGGGCGGCCGGGATCGATGTGACCCTGGACGTCCAGCCGGACCTCGGCCTGGCCGCGCCGGTGAACTCCGCCGTGTTCCGGATCGTGCGGGAGTCGCTGACGAACGTGCTACGGCACGCGGGCGCGGCCGCCGTCCGGGTGCTGATCCGCCGCGATGGTGACGAGCTGCTCGTCGAGGTCACCGACACCGGCGGTGACGGGGCCTCCCGCATCACGAGCCCCGGCGGCGGTCTCGGCATCCGGGGCATGCGAGCGCAGACCGAGCAGTTGGGCGGGGAATTGGAGGCGGGCCCTCTCCCCGGCGGTGGATTCTCCGTCACGGCCCGGATCCCTGTGGAGGAAGTGCCATGATCCGCGTCGTCATCGTCGATGACCAGGCTCTGATCCGGGTCGGCGTACGTACGCTGCTGCGTTCCGAGCCCGATACGGAGCTCGTCGGTGAGGCCGCGGACGGCCGGTCCGGGCTGGCCGTCGTCCGTGAGACCAGGCCGGACGTGGTGCTGATGGACATCAGGATGCCCGAGATGAACGGCCTGGAGGCTCTGCGGGAGATCAGCGGCGATCCGGCGCTGTCATCGGTACGTGTGGTCATGCTGACCACGTTCGGCCTGGAGGAGTACGTGTTCGAGGCGCTGCGTGAAGGGGCCAGCGGGTTCGTGCTCAAGGACGCCGAGCCGGACGAGTTGCTGCGCGCGGTTCGCGTGGTGGTCGGCGGCGAGTCGTTGCTGTCGCCGTCGGTCACCCGGAGCGTGATCTCTCAGTTCACCCGGCGCGTCCCCGCCATGATCGCGCATCCCGGCGTCAAGGAGCTGACCGAGCGCGAACGCGAGGTGGCGGCCTGGGTGGCCACCGGCATGTCCAACGACGAGATCGCTGCCCGGCTGGTGCTCAGCACCGAGACGGTGCGTACCCATGTCAGCCGGGCGATGCTCAAGCTGAGGGCCCGTGACAGGGCGCAGCTCGTCGTGTTCGCGATCCAGTCAGGCCTCGGCCCGCCGGCGTGAGCGCACGCGGGCGGGGCCTTGGTGCCGCTGGGACGACTGGTCAGGAGGCGGGGCGCAGCCGCTTCCAGAAGCCGCAGTGATGCTCGGTGGACAGGTTGATCGGCGTGACACCCTTGGCGCTGATGGACAGCACGGTCGAGCGGTCATAAGCGGGCCAGTCCGCGCCCGGCGCGCCGGTCTTGGCGAAGCTTGTCCAGTAGTCGACCAGCTTGTTGTGCAGTGCGGTCGGCGGGGAGGGCGGGTTGCCCGGGTGGAAGCTGTCGAAGAAGTACCGTACGTCCGCGCCGTGCGGCACCCCCATCGGCATGCCGTTCTCGACCTTGTCCACCGGCTCGGCGAACTCGTAACCGAACACGGGCGCGCGATTGGCCTCGTTCGCGGGCAGCTGGGAGCAGGCGCCGACCTTGCCTCCGTGGTCCCCGAGCAGCGTCGCGAGCGCCAGGGCCGGGCTGGGGTAGCGCTTGGCCGGATACTCCGCCAGCACCCGCTTGCCGGCCTTGGCTCCGAAGAGTTTCTTGACCGTCCGCCGGTATTCCGCCTTGTCGATCTTGGCGTGCTGCTGGGCCACGAAGACCCGCATCTCGTCCCTGGTGCCGCCGTGGATCAAGGGCACTGACGAGGTCCGCAGCGCCTTCAGCGGCTGGACCGGCAGCGCCTTGGTGCCGGCGACGGGCATCCACGGCATCGAGGCGATTCTGGGTTCGATGGACTGCACCTGGGCCTCGTACAGGCCGATCAGGTCACTGAGCGGCTTGCGGCGCAGGCAGTCGAGTGCCGTCTTCCGGTCGGCGCAGCCGAGTTCGCGTGCCGTTCTCACGGCCCGGCGCTCGGCTTCCTTCCTCGTCAGCAGGTCGTTGCCGCACGGCCCGCTCTGCACGATCGCCTTGTGGAACAGCCCCTTCGCACCGGGCGCGGCCAACTGGGCGCAGGTGCTGAAGGCACCCGCCGACTCTCCCCACAGGGTCACGTTGCCCGGATCGCCGCCGAACGCGGCGATGTTGCTCCGCACCCACCGCAGCGCCGCCTGCTGGTCGGCGATCCCGAAGTTTCCGTTGTACCGATCCCGGTTCCCGGGATGGGCCAGGAAGCCCAGGCTGCCCAGCCGGTAGTTCAGGGTCACCACGACCACCTGACCGCGCTTGACGATCCGCGTCGGGTCGTACAGTCCTCCGGTGCCGCCGGTGAAGCCGCCACCGTGCACGAACACCATCACGGGCAGCCGTGAGGACGTCGTACGCGGGGTCTCCACGTTGAGATAGAGGCAGTCCTCCTCTCCCAACGGTGGTTCCGACGGCGCGAGCCGCCAAGGGCATGACGGGCCGGGTTTCGTGGCGTTCCTGACCTTCGTCCACGGTTCGACGGGGGCGGGTGCGCGCCATCGCTTGGCCCCCACCGGCGGGGCGGCGAACGGTATACCCTGGAACAGGCGGTAGTCGGCGGTGACCTTGCCGCGTACAGGACCGTCGGAGGTGCGCACCACGGCGTCGTCGGCCGTGGAGGCCGCAGCGGGGAAGGCCCCGATGGACAGGAGCAGCGAGGCGACCCCCGCCGCCTTGGCGAAATGGGTTCTCAACATGCGCCCACTCTTGCCGTGACCGGCCGCCCGGGTCTTCCCATCATCGCCGTATCCGGAGCCTACGCCCACCTGCGTACGCCGCCTGCCCGGCGATGCGTGTACGCCTCCAGCGGCTGGTCGACCGGCAGCCAGTGCACGCGATGACCGCCCTGGCGGCGTCGGCGCGCACCGGGTAGAAGGCGCCGCAGATCTCCGCGTCCCGCACCCGCACCGGCATGCCGACCGCCCGGCCCTGGATCAGATGCGTTGCCATGCTTTCCAGTACATCAACCGGAAAGCCGTGTGACCATTC
>NZ_SMLD01000151.1:0-23025 GCF_004352805.1 Nonomuraea mesophila | reverse complement strand
GTTGGTGGGCTGGCGGCCGGGTTCGGGATGGTGGCGCTGGTCGGGGTGAGTGTCGTGACCGTGCTGCCTGCGTACCTGGCGGGCGAGGGGGACGTGCCCGGGTCGGAGGCGAGCGTGCTGGCCGGGATGGTGTCGGCGGCCGGCGTGGTGGGCAGCCTGGTGGCCGGGGTGGCGCTGCCCGCCGGGGTGCGGCCGGCCCGGTTGATCATGGCCGCGCTGCTCATGATCCCGTTGACGGCCGGTGTCTTCCTGACAACGCCGGTGGCGGTGGCGGCCGTCTGCGCGGCGGCGGTGCTGGCGGTCAACGGGCTGGCCGTCTCGGCGGTGTTCGCGGCCCTTCCGGCGGTGACCGGCGATCGGATCTCCTGGGGTGTGGGGGCGGTGACGCAGCTGGGCAGTCTCGGCACGCTGCTCGGGGCGCCGGCGTACCTGTGGGTGGTCGAGGTCGGCGGCTGGAGCGCGGCGGTCGTGCTGACGGCGGCGGTCGTGGCCGCCGGGGTCTGCTGCGCCACAGCGGCCCTCGGCGGCCGGCCCGGGTAGCCGTTCCGCCGAGGTGCCGCCGGTCCGCGGCCGGGTGGTGCCGCGGATCAGCGGCCGGGTGGTGCCGCCGGTCAGCGGCCGGGTGGTGCCGCGCTCCGCAGGTACGCCGCCACGCCCTGCCTGCCGCCGTGTTCGGCCCAGCCGAGCGGGGTCGCGTCGTGTTGGGTGTCCCTGATCGTGACGTCGGCCCCGAGTTCGACGAGCACCGTGGCGGTCTCGACGTCGTCGTTCCAGGCCGCCGCGTGCAGCGGGGTGGCGCGACGCAGGTGGTCGACGTCGAAGCCGAGGCCCGCCAGCAGGCGTACCGCCGCGGGTCTGCGTTGCTCGGCCGCCCGGTTGATCAGGTCGGGGCTGCGGTCGAGCGCCTCGGCCAGCGCTTCCTGGCCGCACGCGGCCACCGCGCCCGCGTCGGCGCGCATGCAGGCGGCGGTGAAGGTGTCCGTACGGTCGAGTTCGGTCACGGCGCCCGCCGCGGCGAGGAGCCGCGCGACCTCGGTGTGCCCGTGCAGCGCGGCCAGCGCGTACGGCGTACGCCCCCCGAACACCGGATGCCCGCCGAGCCCGTCCACCTCGGCACCGTGCGCCAGGAGCAGCCGAACCCGACGCGGGCCGCCCCGCAGCGCGGCGGTGGCGAGTTCGTCGCGCATGAGCTGCCGCGGCGACGGCAGCGTCGGCCCCAGCCGTACGTGCCAGGGCCCGCCGTCCCCGCGCCCCAGGCCGTACTCCAGCAGCAGCTCCAGGTGGGCGGTGTCGTCGGTGAAGGAGCCGCCGAGCCCGCGGTTGTAGAGGGTCTGGCCGTCGTTCGGGTCGGCTCCCGCCTCCAGGAGCACCCTGGCCAGTTCCGGACCGCTCGGGTGCGGCGGCTGGTCGCCCTCCCCGCCGCCGAACGCGCCGGTGAGCGCGGTGAACGGGATGGTCAGCCCGTCCCAGAGGAATCCGGCGTCGGGGTCGGCACCGTGGTCGAGGAGGAGCCTGGCCGCCTCCACGGGCCGGCCGGGCGGGTCGAGGCGCGCGTAGGCGAGGTACAGCAGCGGCTCCCACCCGAAGGGGCCTCCCTGCGTGCGGGCGAGGCCGGGGTCCGCGGCCAGCACCTCGGCCAGGGCGCCGGCCGAGCCGGTGGCGGCCATGGTGAAGACGTTCGCGGTGGACAGGCGGGGGTCCCGGGCGGGCAGCGGGCCGGCCTTGCCCCGGTCGTCCGGGCCGTACGTGAGGCAGGCGACCCGCAGGAACTCCTCCCTAGGGTCCTCGCGCGGCGCGATCCGGTGCGGCGAGCGGGTGTAACGCTCGATGGTGCCGAGGTGCTCCTTGAGCCTCGGCCAACTGGCGAAGCCGTACATGCGGGCGGTGACGAGCTGCGCGTCGGCCAGCCGCGAGGTCAGCGGCGGGCGGGGATGGAACTCCGCGACGAGCCCGCACGCCTCGGGGACCCCCGCCCTCACCTGCTGGAGGAGGGTCTTGGCCTGCTTGCGGAGCCGGTCGATGCGGGGATGGTCGGGCAGGCGGTGGATGGGCACGATGGCCTCCTTTCCGTCTGGCCTGGTGTCCGCATGGTCAGGCCGGAAAAGAGGTCGGGCCGGGGTCGTACGGTGACCGTCAGGTGGGCTTGGCCCTTTCCGCGGACCGGTGGCGTCCTGAGCGCGCACCTCCAGCGTACGTCGTCCCGTGGCCGTGCGCATGCGGCGGCTACGCCTGAAGGCCGCGCCGCAGGAGGCCCGGAAGGCGCCGCGCGCGGGCGGGACCGCTCACGGCCAAGGCGAGCAGGTCGCCGCGCGTGGAGATATGACGGTAGAGGGTGGCGTTACCCACCCCCGCGCGCCGTGCGACCAAGGGCATCGGCATCATGGCCGACGGCACGTGCGGCAGCGCGACCTACGAGGACACCCTCACCCGTGGGAGCCGCGGCTGGCGGATCACCCACCGCAGGATCGTGGCACGGCGAGTGCCCCTCGGCGGGCGGCCATGAGCGGCGGGCACCCTCCGGCGGCGGCGGGCGGCCATGAGCGGCGACCACGCCGCCGTCCGCGCGCGGCTGCGGGACGGCCGCTCGCGTCAACCGCGGTCGGTGCCGCTGCCCTGGTAGGAGCCGAGACCGTCGATGAGGTCGGCGAGGGCCGGGTCTCCGGCGAAACGCTCGGCGTGCAGCTGGGCGATCCTGTCGCCGATGGCGGGGTCCTCGTCGTCCGTGAGGTCCATCGAGACCATGTTGTCCACGAGCGGCAGACCGATCTCGTCGACCTTCCGGTGCAGGGGCGCGTGCAGGTAGGTGCGGTAGGCGTCCAGGTCCTTGAGCGCGTACATCGCGCCGTAGTGGAACTCACCGCCCACGTCCCGTCCCACGGCCCAGAACTCGACGACGTCCAGCTCGCGGCCGAGCTGCCGGAGTGTCTCCAACCCCCGCTCGACCTCGGCTTCGGGCGCGTCCTTCCGGATCGACATCCTGATCTGGTGGTAGATCATGCTGCTCCTCCCGCAGTAGATGCGACAGTCTGTCGCGTTAGCAAGCTAACAGCGGGCGCGGCTTATTGCAACAAGCTGATGCGTTTGATAGCTTTCCCGCATGCCCGACAAGCCCGCCGACCAGGCCGAACGGCTTCATGCCGATGCGGCGACCAAGCGGCCCGGGGGACGCACCGCCCGCACCGCGCAGGCGGTCTTCGACGCCACGATCGCCGAGCTCGGCGAGGTCGGCTACGCCGCGCTGCGCATCGAGACGGTGGCCGAGCGGGCAGGGGTCAACCGGGCGACGATCTACCGGCGCTGGGGCGACAAACCGAGCCTGGTCGCCGCCGCCTTCACGGCCCGGCAGGTCGAGGTCTCGCCTCCTGCCGACACCGGCGACCTGTTCGAGGACCTGCTCGCCTTCCTGCGCGAGGTCCGCCGCGGCTTCGACAGTCCGTGGATCGCCGCCCTGATCAGTGAGACCGGCCCGCGCACGGCCGACAACGACGGGCTACGCCAGGTCCTCGACAAGATCTGGCCCGCCCGGTTCCGCCTGTCGCGGGAGATCTTCGTACGGGCGGTGGAGCGCGGCGACCTGCCGGCCGGCGTTGATCCGGACTTCCTCGTCCAGGCCGCCGCAGGCCCGCTGTACTTCCGCCGGCTCATGCTCGGCCGGTCCCTCACCGACGACTTCCTGCGGCACACCGCCGCCCTGGTCATCGCGGGCGCGCGACAATCCTGAGGCGCCTCAGGAAGGATCGTGGAAGGCGACCTCGGGATTGGCATCGGACGGGCCGTCGAGCAGCGACGGGCGCTTCCCGCGCAGGTGCCGGTCGAAGAAGGCGCCCACGTACGCCGTCGTGATCTCACCCGAACGGTCGCCCGGCAGCGGCACGGAGGGGTCGGTCATGCCGACCTGGCCGCCCAGGATCGGCATGTCGATGAAGGTGAAGTGGCCGGAGCCCGCCACGGTCAGCCAGCGTTTCCAGCCGTCCAGGCGCCGCCAGTCCCGCGGCCAGCTCGTGTCGTCGCCGCCGGGCGAGTGCAGGGACTCGGTGCCGAGCATGAGGAACGGCCGCCCGCCCAGCCCTCGCTTCGGCACCGGCGCGAAGAACGTGCCGTCCATGTTCACCCCGCCGCGCACCCGGCGGTCCCGGGCCATGACGCTCGCCGCCGCGTTGCCGCCGAGCGAGTGACCGGCGGCGCCGATCCGCCGCGGGTCGATCGACCGTTTCCACGCGCCATGAGTCAGCCGGTCGATGACGAAGGACAGGTCCGCCGCCCGGCCGGCGGCGGCCTTGGCCAGCAGCTTTCTGCTCGCCGCCTCGGACGGGGCGCTCTCCGCCTTCTCGCACGCGACGCAGGTCAGCAGCCGCCCGCCGGGGAAGGCGGTGCCGTACGACTCGTAGGCGTGGTCCACGACCGCGACGACGTACCCCTTCGAGGCGAGGTCCTCGGCCAGCGTGGTCAGGGTGGCGCGGTTGAGCGTGAACCCCGGGGAGAGCACCACCAGGGGATGACGGCCGCCGAGGGGACGGGCGCCGGCGCGGGCGTTCGTACGGACGCCGGCGAGCTGCCCCAGCTCGAAGCGGGTGTCGAGCTTCAGGCCCTTGAGCAGGAGCCGGGCCTCGCCGGCGCTCATGTACGGGGCGGCGCTCCCGCCGCCGCGGGCCGGGTAGTACACCGACACCATCAGCTCCCGCGCGCCCGCCCGGGGCTTCCACGGGTCGCGGCGCCCGCGGTCGACGAGGTGCAGCACGTCCCTGCCGACCTTGTGGTGGCCTGTGGGGGCGGGGATCGCGATGCGCCCCTCCGCGGGGGCCGCCGCGGCAGGCGGGGGCACCGCCGTCGGCAGGGTCAGGGTGAGCAAGGCGGCCGCGGCGACGCGGGTGAGACTGTTCATGCGGAGCAGCGTAGGAAGCACGGCGCCGCGGCCCACATGCCCGAAAGACCAGTCCGCACCCTGACTTTCGTCAGGGAAGGGGGCCGTGGGCGGGTGGCGGTCAGCTCACCAGCGCCTGCGTCGCCGAGTCCTTCAGCCGGGCGTTCGCCCAGCGCATCTGTCTCAAGGTCTCGGGGTGGCAGCGCTGCGCGAGCGCCAGCAGGTCCCTGCGCCGCGCCCCCTGGGCGGCCTGGGCGAGCAGTTCCCAGTCGAGGGAGACGCCCGCGGCGGCGAGGTAGAGGTGCCGGAAGTCGGTGAGCAGCAGCAGCGAGAGCTCGGGCCTGCGCCCCAGCCACTCGCCGGCCTTCTCGCGCACGGCCCGCGTGAGCGTGGTGTCGCTCGCCGGCGAGGGATCCAGGTCCAGCCCGTAGTCCCTGCCCGCGCGGGCCAGCTCACGGACGTGATCGTGGCACCAGCCGACCAGGTCACGCGCCACGTGGTACGTCTCGTGGTCGGCCTTGTGCCGTTCCGACAGGCGCAACAGGACGTGCGCGAGTTCGTTCTCCGAGCGGTGCAGCTCGCGGAGTACGAGGTCGAACTTCATGACGTGCCTCCTGCCGTGATGACGGACTCCTCGGCCTCCGCGTCCGTGCCGCCCCGCGTGGCCGGCACGTCGCCCGGCGCCGTGACCGGTCTGGAGGCCGTGGTGGTGGGGGCCTTCGACGGCTCGCCCCGCCCCCGTTCGGCCCGCGACACGCGGGCCGCGGCGGTCTTGAAGATCGGCTGTTTGGAGGCGGGGTCCCAGTCGGTGAGGGTCAGCTCGTTGGCGGCGCCGCCCTGGCCCTTCTCCGGCTCGCAACCGCCGGGCTGGTCCCAGTAGCCGTAGTGGAACGGCAGGAAGAGCACTCCGTCCCGGATGCCGCTGACGCGCAGGCGGGCGCGCACCTCTCCCCTGGCCGTCTCCACCGCGAGCAGGTCGCCCTCGGCGAAGCCGCACCGCCGCGCGTCGGCCTCGGACATCTCCACCCACGACTCCGGGGCCGCCCGCTGCAGCTGCGGCGCCCTCGCGGTCTTGGTCCTGGTGTGGAAGTGGTACAGGGTGCGGCCGGTGGTGAGCCAGAAGGGGTACGCCTCGCCGGGCGGCTCGTGCGGCTCGACGTACGCGGCCGCCTTGATGATGGCCTTGCCCGACGGGTTGAGCGCGCGATACTCGGTCGGGGAGACGGGCGCGCCGGTGACGAGGTCGCGCCCGTAGCTCTCGCACTGGTCGGGTGCGCTCCAGAACAGGCCGCCGGCGTAGAGCCGCTCGCCGCCGCCGGGATGCTCGTCGTCGCACGGCCACTGGATGCCGCCGCTGCCGCGCAGCCGGGCGTAGGACAGGCCGGTGTAGTCGCACGGCCGGCCGCGGCTGCACTCCTTCCACGCCTCGAACGCGCCCTCGGCGTCGTGCCACTTCACCAGCGGCGCCCCGTCCTTGTCCGTGAGGCCGAGCCGCCGGGCGTAGTCGAGGAAGATGTCGAGGTCGGGACGGGCCTCGCCGGGCGGGTCCACGGCCCGTTCCGACAGGTGGACGGTGCGGTCGACGTTCGTGAACGTGCCGGTCTTCTCACCCCACGTCGCCGCCGGCAGCACCACGTCGGCCAGCAGGGCGGTCTCGGTCAGGAAGATGTCCTGCACGACCAGGAAGAGCCGGTCCTGGGAGAGGATCGAGCGCACGCGGGCCAGCTCGGGCAGCGACACCGCCGGGTTCGTGCCGGTGACGTGGAGGAACCGGATGGAGCCTTCCTCGACGTACCGGAGCATCTGCATGGCGTGGGTGGGCGGCGCATAGTGCGGGATGTCCAGCGGGTCGACGTTCCAGATGCGGGCGAGCTCCGCGACGTGCGCGTCGTTCGACCAGTTGCGGAAGCCGGGCAGGTCGCCGTCGGCCCCCCACTCGCGGGTGTTCTGGGCGGTCGGCTGCCCGTTCATCTGCAGCACGCCGCAGCCGGGTTCGCCGAGCATGCCGCGTACGAGGTGCACGTTGTTGACCTGGACGGACGCGGCCGTCGCCTGGTGCGCCTGGTAGAAGCCCTGCAGCACGGTGGAGAACAGCCGCCGCGCCGTGCCGATCAGCCGGGCGGCCTCGCGGAGCCGTTCCTCGGGGACGTCGCAGATGCGCGCCACCCGCTCCGGCGGGTACTGCTCGACGCGCTCGCGCAGCTCGTCGAAGCCGACCACGTGGTCCTCGATGTACCGCTCGTCGATCCAGCCGTGGGCGAGGAGCTCGTGGAGGATGCCGTTCATGAGGGCGACGTTCGTGCCGGGGCGGTTGGCCAGGTGCACGGTGGCCGCCTCCGCGACCGGCGTCCTGCGCGGATCGACGCAGATGACGGCGGGCGGGTTCGGCCCCGCGAGCCGGTCGAGGATCCTGGTCCAGAGCACGGTCTGGGTCTCGGCCATGTTGTGGCCGTACAACGCGATGACGTCGGCGTGGTCGACGTCGGTGTAGGAGCCCGGCTGGCCGTCGGAGCCGAACGACTCCTTCAGCGCCGCCGCGGCCGTCGCCGTGCACAGACGGGTGTTGCCGTCGACGTGGTTGGTGCCGAGCCCGCCGTGCGCGAGGAGCGCGAGGGTGTAGTACTCCTCCAGGAACAGCTGGCCGGTGGTGTAGAAGCCGAGCGCGCTCGGGCCCTGCTCGTCGAGCAGTTCCCTGGTACGCCGGACGATCCGGTCCATCGCCGTGTCCCAGTCGGTCTCGACGAGTCTCCCGCCGTCGCGGACCAGCGGGCGGACGAGCCGGTCGGAGGCGTTGCCGGCCTGCCAGCCGTAGAGGTCCTTCGGGCCCAGCCGGCCGTGGTTGACGCGGTCCCCGGCACGCCCGCGCACCCCTACGATGCGCCCGTCCTTGACTGCGATGTCCAGGCCGTCGCCGTTGCTGTGCAGGATGGACGCGCTCTGCACCCAGCGGTCGACGTCCTCCGCCCGGACGCCGTCCTCCAGGAATTCGTCCACCCTGACCGGCCACGGCTCCCCCGGCCCGTACGGCGTACGCGTCCCCCACGGCTCTGCGATCCTGTCCACTCTCGGCATGTCTCTCCCCGGACGGCGGCGAGCATCCCTGACGCCTGGGTGCTCCTGATCAAGCCGCCCCCTACCCTTTCGAGGCGCGGTGTACCGCCGGGGAATGGCCGGTCCGGTCAGTCGAGCCGGGCCAGCGCCCGGTCGACGTCGGGGTGGTTCAGCTCGACGAAGATGTCACGGGCCTGCCGCCAGGCGCGCACGCTCTCGCCGGCCTCGCCGACGGCCTGGTGGGCGTCGCCGAGTACGAGCAGCGTCTCGGCCTGGCCGTACCGGTCGCCGACGTGGCGCAGCAGGACGAGTGCCCTGGTGAAACAGGCGACGGCCTGCTGGTGCGAGCCGAGCCGGTGGTGGGCGAATCCCAGGCTGTCCCAGGTGGCCGCCTGACCGCGCCAGTCGCCCGACTCCTCGTGCATCCACAGCGCCTCACCACAACATTTGAGGCTTTTGGCGTAGTCGCCCAGCAGGCCGTGGAGCCAGCCGACGGCGTTGAGCGCCCGAGCCTGCCAGGCCCGCAGGCCGACCGTGGTGTAGAGCTGCAACGCGCGTTCCGCGTGGACGAGCGCCTCCGCGTACCTGCGCTGCCGTTCGAGCAGGCCGGACAGGTTTCCGTGGACGTGCGCCCGGTTGCGCAGGTCGTCGAGGGCTTCGTACAGGTCGAGGGCCGAGCGCAGGTGGGCGTGGGCGTCGTCGTGGCGGGCCAGGCGGCGCAGGGCCCAGCCGAGGCGGCGGTGGGCGTGCGCCTGCCCCGCCCGGTCGCCGAGACGGCAGGCCGCTTCGAGGCCGATCGTCTGCACGGTGACCTGGTCGTGCAGGTGCGAGTGCAGGTCGAGGTAGTCGTACAGGACCATGGCCAACCGCCACGCCCGCGCGTCCAGACCCGAGCGCGCCGCGTCCTCGACGGCCGCGAGCAGCGCCGTGTGCTCCGCGCCGAACCACGCCAGCGCCTCGCGTTGATCACCGTGTTGCTCGGTGAGGACGCCGGGCGGCGGCCCGTCATGGGCGATGTCCTGGTGCGGGTCGAGCAGCCTGGCGGCCTGCTCCGCGGTGTGGATGTAGTGGTCGTACAGGCGGCTGCGGGCGGCCGCCCGCTCCTCGGGCGGGTCGTGGAGGTCGCCCAGCTCTGCCGCGTAGGCGCGCATCAGGTCGTGCAAGGTGTACGTGCGGGGGGCGTCCTCGGTGACGAGGTGCGCGCCCGCCAGCCGCTCCAGCAGCGTACGGGCCGCGCGTGCGGGAACGCCGGCCAGGCTCGCGGCGGCCGCCACGCCGATGCGCGGCCCGCGATGCGCCGCCAGCATGCGGAACATGCGCGCCGCGTCGTCGTCGAGGATCCGGTACGACCACGAGAACACCGCCCTGACCCGGGTCGCCGCGTCCCCCGCGTCGAGCGCGTCCAGCACCCCCGGCGCCTCGCGCAGTTCCTCGGCGATGGCCGCCAGGGGCACGCCGGGCCGCACGGCCGCGCGGGCGGCGATGATCGACAGGGCCAGCGGCAGCCGGCCGCAGCTGGTGACGAGCTCGTCCACCGTGTCCGGCTCGGCGGCGACCCTCTCGTCCCCGAGCTGGCGGGCCAGCAGCTGCCTGGCCTCGCCGCTCGTGGGCAGGCCCAGCGGCAGCGCGAGGGCGCCCTCCTTCGCGACCAGGGCGGGCAGCCGGTCGCGGCTGGTCACGACCACGACGCAGCCGGGAGAGCCCGGCAGCAGCGGGCGTACCTGGCCGGCGTCGCGGGCGTTGTCGAGGACGATCAGCATCCGGCGCCCGGCCAGCACGCTCCGGTAGAGCGCCGTCTGCGCGTCCAGGCCGGACGGCACGCTCTGTGGCGGCACCCCGAGCGCGGACAGGAAGCCGCGCACCGCCTCCTCCGGCGTCGCCATCGGCCCGCCGGGGTCGAACCCGCGCAGGTTCACGTGGAGGTGGCCGTCGGGGAAGCGTTCGCGGACGCGGTGCGCCCAGTGCGTCACCAGCGTGGTCTTGCCGACGCCCGCACTGCCCGACACGACGGCCATCGCCACCGCCGTCGGCTGGAGCGCGGCGTGCTCCAGCAGGGCGTCGAGCCGGGACAGTTCGTCGCCCCTGCCGACGAAGCCGAAGGCGTCCATGGGGAGCTGGGACGCGGCGACGGGCGGGGACGGCGGCTGTGGCGGCTGTGGCGGCTGCGGGCTTGGCGGCGGCTCGGGCACCACCGGGCCCAGTGGTGGACCCAGTGGTGGAGCCGGTGGTGGAGCCGGTGGCGGACCCGATGGCGGACCGGGGGGCGGGCCGGGCTCGGCGGCTCGCAGGACGTGCTCGTACAGGGTTCGCAGTTCCGTGCCGGGATCGAGACCCAGCTCCTCGCGGAGTTGCTCGCGCGCCCGATGGTAGAGGTCGAGCGCGTCGGCGGCGCGGCCGGCGGCGGCCATGGCGCGCATCAGCGACGCCACCAGCGACTCGCGCAGCGGATAGCGCTCGACCAGGGCGGTCAGCTCGGTGATGACCTCATGGTGGCGGTGGGCGGCCAGTTCGAGCTTCGCCCACTCCTCCCAGGCCGCCAGCCGTTTCTCCTGAAGGGTGCGTACGTCGCCGGCGAGCGCCGGGCAGTCGACGCCGCTCAGCGGCTCGCCCCGCCACAGGCCGAGTGCCTTGCGCAGGACGGTGGCCGCGTACTCGGGCTCGCTCTCGCGCGCCGCCGCGACGAGCCGCTCGAACTCGGTCGCGTCCAGCTCACCGGCTCCGGGCCGCAGCACGTAGCCGCCGCGTACGGTGGTGATGACGGCTTCGTCCGCGCCGGCGTCGGCGAGGGCCCGCCGCAGCCTCGACACCAGGTCCTGGATCTGGCGGCGGGCCGAGGCGGGTGGGTCCTTCCACACGACGTCCACGAGGCGGTCGACGGTCACCGCGTGGCCGGCGTTCAGCAGGAGGGCAGCGAGCGCCCTCTCCTGTCGGGGGCCGTGCAGGGGGATCCTCTGCCCGCGGGCTCGTACGTCCAGGGGCCCGAGCACACCGAACCAGAGATCAGCCACCAGGTCGCCACCCTGAGACAAGTTCACACTACGAGAACTTCTCATGCTAGCGACGGCGCGCACACCTAGTCAGGATTTTTCGTCATACCGGTGACACCAGAAAATCCGCACCTACTGCCGCGCCCGTCAGCAGCGCGACACCCCCGTGACCAGGCGGGCCTCCTTCCCCAGCGCCTCGCGCAGGGCGACGGCGCCGGAAAGCGGCGTAGCAGGGTCGCGGGTGTTCTGCAGCAGAAGGATCTCGGACTGCCCGTCGGCGGTCCCGCGTCCGCCACCGGCGCCGCGGGGGCAGGCACCACCCCGGCCGGTCGGGTCAGCCCACCGGTACGAGCCGCCGCGCGACGCGCCGCCCCAGCAGGGCCATCAGCAGCGCCGTGAGCACGGCGAAGCCGGTCAGGCCCACGCGGTCGAGGGTGGTCGTCGCCATGACGGCGGCGCCGAACAGGCTGTGGGCCACCAGCGTGCCCCCGGCCAGCCAGATCCGGTGCGCGTCCGTCCAGCCGGAGGCGGACCAGCGGTGGAGCAGCAGACCGGTGACGACGGCGACGGCGACGGCCAGGACCATCGGCGGGAGCGCCCACCAGCCCCTGCCGCCGGCGCCCACCGGGAAGACGGGGATCAGCAGGCCGAGGAAGGCGACGGTGGCGAGCGCGGCCAGCAGACCCACGACGGCGGGCTTCGGCGCGCTCGTGCCGGCCGGGGGCGGCGGCGTACGTCCGGGAAGCACCTTCAGGGCGATCACGGAGAGCACCACGCCCGCCAGGACGAACGCGGCCAGCGCCGGCAGCGGCGCCTGGTAGCCCGGGTCCATGACCGGCGGGATGAGCACCCGCAACATGGCCACGCCGAGCACCGCGACGGCGCCGACGCCGATCAGCCCGCCCCGCCGCAGGTAGGGGCGGTCGCGGTGGGCCGGATGGAGGAGGTCCGTGAGCAGGATGGGGACCATCACGCTGAACACGGCGTGGTAGCCGATCTGCGACTCCCAGTAGGTCGTGTTGATGCCCAGCACGCGCGGCCCCCACTCGGCGGCGCCGTAGAGACCGGGACTGGTCAGCGCCTGGAGCCCGATGCCGTCCTCGGCCAGTTCGTACACCAGGGCCAGCACGAGCAGGCTCGGCCAGCCGCCCCCGGTGCGCCGCACCGCCTCCCTGATCAGCAGCACGCCCGCGCCGTACATCGGCACGAGCAGCGGCAGCACCCACATCATGCCGAGCGGCAGTGCGCCGAACGTCATCTCCGCGCATATCGGTGCCAGCGCGACCAGCGTCCACGCGGCTCTCTTGCGTCCCTTCACCGGCGACCCGGTCATGGCATGGCTCCCGCCCTGTTGATTACTTGTATAGGTAAAAAGTAACTTGGATGAGTAAGGTTGGCAAGTCCCCGGCTCGGCCCACCGTGAAGCACAGATACGGACATATGCCGATCAGGGGCAACTCCCGTACGATGATCAGCCCAGCTTCAGGCCGATGAAGGTGTGAGATTCCATGAGCGACGGAGCTCAGGTCACAGGCCCGGACGAGGCCGCGGACGGCATGGTCCCGGCGGCCGACTGGTGCGCCGAGCCGGAGGACGTCATCCGCCAGGACCTCACCCGCCACAACGTCCTGGCCGGGCTCGGCCGCACACCATGACGGCGGGGCGGGTGACACTGGAACGGCTGACCGGCGAGCAGGCGCGGGCCAGGGCCGCCGAGATGATGGAGATCTACGGCGTCGCCTTCGGCGAACCCCCGTGGAGCGAGGACGGGTTCGGCGTCGCGGACTTCGCCCGGCGCCTGGCCGCCGACACCGAGCGCCCGGGATTCGCCGCGGTGCTGGCCGGCCAGGACGGCAGGCCGATGGGCTTCGGCACGGCGTGGCCCACGCGCGCCCCCTTCCCCACCGGCCGCGCCTACGACAGGGTGCGCGCCGAACTCGGCGACGAGACCGAACGTCGCCTGGTCGGCGCCCTGGAGATCGACGAGCTGGCGGTCGGCCCGCACGCGCGCGGGCAGGGACTGGCCGGCCGCATCCTCGACCTGCTGTGCGAGGGCGCGGAGCGCTGCTGGCTGCTGACCTCGCCGCAGGCCTCCGCCGCGATCAGGGTGTACGAACGGCTCGGCTGGGAGCGCCTGACCGGCCCGGAGGCGAAGGTGGCGGTGTTCGCACGGCAACTTCTATAAGTGCCTTATATGAGAAAGTGACATAAAGGGCTTATGGATTCCGCACCCATGAGCCACCTTGAGCTGGCCGCCGGGCTCGGGCAGGTCAGGACCATGATGCGGTTGATCGATGTCCCCAGAGACCTGTCGATCACCGCGCTCTCCACCTTGGCCAACCTGGAACGCCTGGGCTCCCGACGGCTCACCGAGCTGGCCACGCTCGAAGGCGTCACCCAGCCCGCCATGACCCAGCTCGTCTCCCGGCTGGAACGCGAGGCGCTGGCCGAGCGCCGCGCCGACCCGGCCGACGGGCGCGTGGTGGTGGTCGCCATCACCGAGCACGGGCGGGCGGAGCTGGCCAGGCGGCGCACCATGCAGGCCAAGCGCCTGGCGGAGCTGCTCGCCGAGCTCTCGGAAGCCGACCGCGCCGCCATCGCCGCGGCCCTTCCCGCGCTCGAACGGCTCACCGCCCGCGCACTCGACACCGCGCCGCCGTCCCAGGGAGCCGCCGGGTGACGCAGGCCAACGCGACGGCGGGCAGCCCGTTCCGCCAGCCCAAGGCCGTGTGGGCGGTGGCGTTCGCGTGCGTCATCTCCTTCATGGGTATCGGGCTCGTCGACCCCATCCTGCCCGCGATCTCCGCCGACCTGAACGCCTCGCCGAGCCAGGTGACGCTGCTGTTCACCAGCTACCTCGTGGTGATGGCGGTCGCCATGCTGGTCACCGGCTGGGTGTCCAGCCGCATCGGCGCCAAGTGGACCCTGATCGCCGGACTCGTGCTGATCGTCGTCTTCAGCGCGCTCGCCGGCAGTTCGGAAAGCATCGGCGGCATCATCGGCTTCCGTGCCGGCTGGGGTCTCGGCAACGCGCTGTTCGTCGCCACCTCGCTCGCCGTCATCGTGGCCGCCGCCAGCGGCGGCTTCTCCGGCGCGATCATCCTGTACGAAGCCGCGCTCGGCCTCGGCATCGCCGTCGGCCCGCTGCTCGGCGGCGCGCTCGGCCACATCAGCTGGCGCGGCCCCTTCTACGGCGTCGCGGTGCTGATGGCGTTCGCCCTGATCGCGACCATCCTGCTGGTACGCCCGCAACCCAGACCTGCGCGAAAGACCTCGCTCCTCGACCCGATCAAGGCCCTGCGCCACCGCGGTCTGCTGGTCATGAGCCTGACGGCGCTCTGCTACAACTGGGGCTTCTTCACCGTGCTCGGCTACGCCCCTTTCCCGATGGGACTGGACGCCATCCACCTCGGGCTGGTCTTCACCGGCTGGGGCCTGATGGTCGCGATCTTCTCGGTGGCGGGCGCGCCCTGGCTGCAGCGGAAGTTCGGCCTGGCCCGTACGCTCTACGGCAACCTCGCGCTGTTCGCCCTCGTCGTCTTCGTCATCGCCGCCTTCACCGGCAGCCGCCCGGTCCTGGTCACCGCGGTGATCGTCGCGGGTGTGTTCATCGGCGTGAACAACACGCTGACCACCCAGGCCGTGATGATGGTCGCGCCCGTGGAGCGGCCGGTGGCCTCGGCGGCGTACGGGTTCGTGCGTTTCATCGGCGGCGGGCTGGCGCCGTTCGCGGCCGGCAAGCTGGCCGAGCACGTCAACGTGCACGTGCCGTTCGTCATCGGCGGCTGCGCGATCCTGCTCGGCATCGCCGTTCTCGCCACCGGTCACCGCGACCTGGCGCGCGCCGAGCGCAACCAGGCCGAGGCCGACGCCCAGGCGGGCGAACCGGCCGGAGCCACCGCGGGCTGAGGTCGCCGACCTCCGGCGGCTCCGGCACGGCTCGCCTCACAGGGCCGAGCGCGGGCTCAGCTCATCGAGGCTCATCGAGGCTCATCAAGGCCCGTACGCCACGGGGCAGGTCACCGCGCCCGTACGCCGAGCAGGGCCCGGTAGGCGGGCTTCGGCGCCAGGTTCTCGTCCAGCAGGCACGCCGCCCCCTCGCCGTCGAACCATCCCGGCACCCACGAGTGGCGGTCGGTGAAGCCCCAGACGGTGAACTCCTTGCAGGCCTTGACGCTCAGGCAGTCGGTGAGCGCCCGGCGGTAGTAGCCGGCCTGGGTGGCCAGTTTCTCGGGCGTCACGGGCAGCACCATGCGCACGTCCAGTTCGGTGATCGCGATCTCCATGCCGAGGCCGGCGAAGCGGCGCATGACGTTCGCCCAGTCGGCCGGGTAGTCGTACTGGATGCCGAGGTGCCCCTGGAAGCCGACCCCGTGGATGGGCACGCCTTGCGCCTTGAGGTCCTTGACCAGCGAGAACGTGGTCTCGATCTTGGGGGCGTTCCACTCGATGTTGTAGTCGTTGATGTACAGCTTGGCGTGCGGGTCTGCGCGGTGGGCCCAGCGGAAGGCGTCGGCGATGTAGCCGGGGCCGAGGTGGGTCAGCCAGATGCTCTGCCGCAGGCTGCCATCCTCCTCCACGACCTCGTTGACCACGTCCCACGCCCTGATCTTGCCCTTGTAGCGGCGGACCTGGGTGGTGATGTGGTCGCGCAGGATCCCCTTCAGCTCGCGCGGGGTGATCGAGCCGTCGGCGACGCCTTCCGTCAGCCATGCCGGGAGCTGGTTGTGCCAGACGAGGGTGTGGCCGCGTACGCGCTGGCGGTTGCGGTGGGCGTTGTGGACCAGGGCGTCCGCGTCCGCCCAGGTGTACCTGCCGCGTTCCGGCTCGACGGACTCCCACTTCATCGCGTTCTCGGCGGTGACGTGGGTGAACTGGTGGTTGAGCATCTTGCGGTAGTCGGCCTCGTCGCGCAGGGCGGCGATGTTGACGGCGCTACCGATCTTGATGCCTTGCTGGTGGGCCAGTTCCCGCAGGTCACGCGGCGGGCGCGGGCCGGCGGACGCGGGAGCGGGCAGGGCGAGCACGAGCGCCAGGGCGATGATGAGGGGCTTCACCGGCGACCTCCGATGCGAAGCGATGCTGGGGGGTGACCCGCGGGTTCGAAACTTTCTGATATATGGCGATAATTTCGCGGGATCGCCGGAAACGTAAGCGCTGCGCACGCCCTCGTCAACACCCTGTCCACGCCGGAAAAGTCGATCTTGTGGCGATACGGGTGAGGCGTGAGGTTACGGCGTTGCTGTCTGTTCTTAATCGTGCGCCGATGCTACGGTTTGTCCCCAGCCTGCTACGCGATCAGTCGCGAGGCGGCAACACAGCGTTCCCCCCGCAGGAACACCTGGTTCGACTCGCTCGCCTGGCCGTCACGGCCTTGAGGACCACCGAATGTCAGCACTTGCACGTCCCCCCGCTCCGCGAACCTTCACCCCGCGGCACCATGCCGCCCTCGCGTTACTCGGGGGACTGGCGGTCACGGTGCCCGCCTGCCTCTGGGCGATCTCCCTGGCCCCGGCCGGTGCCACGGGCCTCGTCGCGGCCGTCGGCGGAGTGGCGGCGGCCCTGCTGTCCTGCGCCGCCGCCGCGCTCGCCCACCAGCGGGCCGCGACCGGCGTGCTCCGTGAACAGGCGGGCCAGGCCGGGCAGCGCATCGCCCTGCTGGAGCGGGAGATCCTGCGGCTGGCCGAGGAGACCCTGCCGGAGCTCGGAGGCCAGGTGCGCGAGGGCGTCCCCACGGTCGACGCGCTCGCCAAGGTCGCGCAGCCGTCCGACGAACTGCTCCAGCGGCTGGCCAAGGCGGCGGGCCACGAGCTCGACCTGCTCGCCCGCGAGGCCGCCGCAGCCCGCGCGGCCGGCGCGTCACTGGAGGCCGAGGTCGTCAGGCTGGCCGACGAGGCACTGCCCGAGCTGGTCAAGCGCGTACAGACGGGCCACCAGCCGGTGGACGCCGCGCTCCAGGAGGTGCGCCAGCCGGTGCACGGCCCCCTGCGCGGGCTGCTGAGCGAGACGGCGCGGCAGATCGGCGAGGGCGAGCGCAAGGGCACGGCGGCGATGCGCGCCTGCGCCGGCGCCGCCGCCCGCGTCCAGGCCCAGGCGACCAGCCTGCTGGCCCGCCTGCGCGAACTGGAGGAGCGCCACGGCGACCAGGAGGACGTCTTCGCCGACCTGCTCGACCTGGACCACCGGGTCTCCCAGCTCGGCCGGCTGGCCGACAACATCGCCCTGCTCAGCGGCGGCCGTTCAGGACGCAGGTGGACCAGGCCGATCACGATGGAGAGCGTCCTGCGCGGCGCCATGGGCCGCATCGGCGCCTACCGGCGCGTCCGGCTCCACTCGACCAGCACGGTCGCGGTCGCCGGGTACGCCGCCGAGGGCGTCATGCACACGCTGGCCGAGCTGATGGACAACGCGGCCGCCTTCTCCGCCCACGGCACCGAGGTCCACGTGTACGTCGAGGAAGAGGACAACGGCGTCGTGGTCACCATCGAGGACAGCGGCCTCGGCATGCGCTCCCGGGAACGGCACCGCGCGGCCAAGCTGGTGTCCGAGCCGCTCGACCTGCGGATGTTGTCGGGCACCAGGCTGGGCCTCGCGGTGGTGGGCCGCCTGGTCGACAAGTACGGGCTGATGGTGAGCTTCCGGCCGTCGGCCAGAGGCGGCACCGGCGTCGTGGTCCTGATCCCGCGCCGCCTGATCACCCAGCCGCGCCCGGACGACGCGCCACCCGCCGCACCCGCCACCGTGCCCATCTCTGCGCCTGCCGCCTCCGTACCCGTCGCCGGGCCGCCGTCCGCGGCACCCGAGGACGGGACCCGGGAGGCGCTGCCCAAGCGGCGCCGCGGCCAGACCCTCGCCGAAGCCACCAGAGACAGACCCGCCCAGGCCGCCGAGCCCGTACGGGACGGCCGCGACCCGGCCGCCAGGCTCGCCGCGTTCCGCCAGGCCGGCGGGCGCGGGCGCACCCCCGACTCCTGACCGGCTTTTCGATTCACAGATAGGAGGCAGGGGCCGACGTGCGGGACGCGCGCCCCCATCTTTCCCGATGAACTCAACGGACGCCTTGACCACCACGGACGCAAGCCTCGACTGGCTGCTGGACAACCTCAGGCAGAAGACTCCCGGCATCGCCCACGTGCTGGTCCTGACCAGGGACGGGCTCAAGCTCTGCCACACCCCGGGGCTCGACCAGGACCGCGCCGACCAGCTCGCCGCGCTGGCCTCCGGGATCCAGAGCCTGTCCGTGAGCGCGTCGGCCGAGTTCGGCACGGCCGTCGGGTCCGGGCAGGCGATGGTGGAGTTCCCCGGCGGGCTGCTGCTGATCGTGCCGGCGGGCGCGGGCGCCCACCTGGCCGTGGTCGCCGGAGAGGACGCCGACGTCGGCCTGGTCGGCCACAACATGAACGAGCTGGTCGAGCAGATCGGCACCTATCTCAGCGCGGCACCGCGGTCGGCGGCCGGCGGTAGCAGATGAGGCAGCGGCCCGTCGACGACGAGGCGCCCGACCGGCTCTACATGATCACAGGGGGACGGACCCGCGCCGACGAGAGCGCCTTCGACTCGGTGTCGCTCATCGTCGGCGAGTGCGAGCCCACCCCCGGCATGCAGTCGGAGCACGTGAAGATCCTCCGGCTGACGCGGCGGCCGATGGCGGTGGTGGAGCTGTCCGCGCAGCTGCGGCTGCCGGTCAGCGTGGTGAAGATCCTGCTGTGCGACCTGCTGGACACGGGACGGATCACCGTACGCCACCCGTCCGCGCTGCGCTCGGCCGACGGCCCGAGTCCTGAGCTGCTGAAGGAGGTGCTGGTTGCCCTCCAGAACATCTGAGCGCGCGCCGCTGCGGGCGACCGCCGCGGACGCGCTGAAGATCGTGGTCGTGGGCGGCTTCGGGGTGGGCAAGACCACCATGGTCGGCGCGGTGAGCGAGATCCGCCCGCTCAGCACCGAGGAGGTCATGACCGAGGCGGGCGTCGGCATCGACGACACCCGCCGGGTGCGCGGCAAGACCACCACCACGGTGGCCTTCGACTTCGGCCGGATCACGCTGACGGAGAGCAAGGTGCTCTACCTGTTCGGCGCGCCAGGACAGCAGCGCTTCTGGTACGTGTGGGACCAGCTCTTCTCGGGCAGCCTCGGCGCGGTCGTCCTCGTGGACACCCGCAGGCTGCAGGACTCGTGGTATTCCATCGACCGGCTCGAACACCACCGCATGCCGTTCGTCGTGGCGGTCAACCGGTTCACCCGAGGGCCCGGCCTGGACGCCGTACGCGATGCGCTGTCGCTGCCGCCCTCGGTGCCGCTCGTCGACTGCGACGCCCGGCTCAGGAACTCGAGCAAGGACGTGCTCGTCACCCTGCTGCGCCACCTCACCACCTGGTACGCCCCCGCCCAGGAGACCCAGTCATGACGGAGAACGCCGCGCTGTCCGGCTACCCCGACCACGCCCGCGCCGTGCCGCTCCACGGGCCCGCACTCGACGAGGACCCGGACGAGCTCTACCAGCGGCTCAGGCGCGAGCACGGCACGGTGGTGCCGGTGCTGCTCGACGACGGCGTACCCGCGTGGTTCGTGATCGGCTACCGCGAACTGCACCACATCTTCGGCATGCCGCACCTGTTCGGCCGCGACTCCAGGCGCTGGAACGTGTGGGAGCACGTGCCCGCCGACGGGTCCCTGATGGCGACCTTCCGCTGGCAGCCGACCGTGCTGTTCGCCGAGGGCGCCGAACGGCAGCGGCGTACGGGGGCGATCGGCGACGCGATGGACGGCGTCGACCGTACGGAGCTGGCCATGCTGGCGGAGCAGGTGTCCGACCGGCTGATCGACGGCTTCGCCGGGGACGGCAAGGCCGACCTGGTCGCCCAGTACGCCAGACGGATCCCCGCCCAGGTCATCGCCCGGCTCATGGGGATGCCCGAGGCCGACATGGACGACGTGGTCACCAACGTCAACGTGGTGCTCGACGCCACCAGCGAGACCTTCGCCGCCTACACCTGGCTGCGCGACAGGATGAGCACGCTCATGGCCGCCAAGCGCGAGGTCCCGGGCGACGACATCGCCTCGCGGCTGATCGCCCATCCGGCGGAGCTCAGCGACGAGGAGGCGGACCTGGATCTCGGGGTGATGCTCGTCGTGGCCAACACCCCGACCGCGGGCTGGATCAGCAACACGCTCCGGCTCATGCTGGTCAACGACCGGTTCTCGATCACCTTGCAGGGCGGGCGCAGCAGCGTCGGGCAGGCGATGAACGAGGTGTTGTGGCGCGATCCGCCCCTGCGCACCGCGCCGGGCCGCTGGGCGACGCAGGACTGCGAGCTGGGCGGGCGGCGCATCCGCAAGGGCGACCTGCTGGTGCTCGGCCTGGCCGCCGCCAACGCCGATCCGCAGGTGCAGCCGGCCGACGAGTACGAACCCGGCGCGAACCGGGCCCACATGTCGTTCGGGCACGGCGAGTACAGCTGCCCGTATCCCGCGCCGGAGCTCGGCGAGGTCATCGCCGAGGCGGCGGTCGAGGTGCTGCTCGACCGGCTGCCCGACGTGGACCTCGCGGTCTCGCCGGAGGCGCTGCGCTGGCGGCGGTCGTTGTGGATGCGGAATCTGGAGACGTTGCCGGTGGTCTTCAGCCCCACCGCTCCGCGGCCGGGCTCCTGGGACTGACGCGGCGCAACATACCGGGCGAATACCGACTCAAATGGGATATTGACGAAAAATCCTTACATGGTACTCATAGATCGAGTCGGAAAGTTTCAGTACCTCCTCAAGGTTCGTCCGGAGCCCACCCCCTAGGAGGACGCGCATGGCGCGTAACCCGTCCACCGACCCGCCCGCCGACTTACTCGGCCCCGTCCAGGGAGAAGTCTCCTGGTTCTGCTGCGGCACCGCATGGGGACCGTGCAGCAGCACAGGAAAGGGCGCCTGCGGCACCTGCAACTCGGGAAGCCTGCAGCACGCCTGGCCCAACGCCTCCGACGCCTGCTGGGCGATCACCCGCCCCGACAGGTGCGGCGTCAGCCTCTCCCGCAGAACCTGCGGGTTCAGGCACCGCACCACGTCCCTGTGCGGCGGCGCCAGCGTCGTCACCGCGATCGCCGACTGCGGCCCGCAGACCGACCTGTTCTGCGGCGAGCGCAGCTGCTGCGGCTCGACCTGCGCGAACAACCGGCTGATCGACCTCACCCCGGCGGCCTACAGCCGCATCGCCAGTCTCTCCACCGGCCTGCGGCCGTGCGAGATCGCGACCGGATAGGAGGCAGGCGATGAAGAGCAGAAGAGACCTGCTGAAGTCCGCCGTGCTCGGCGGCGGGGCCGGCGTGGTCGCGGCCACCGCGCTGGGCTCCCTCGGCCCGGAGGCCGCCTTCGCCGCCTCCGGCCCCGAACTCGAACCCGGAGCCCCGGACCCCGACTTCGCCGAGGGCCGGATTCGCTCGATCAAGGACAACACGCTCCTCGTCCTGGGCTCCAACGCGGTGTTCCACCGCATCAGGGTCGTCGACGGCACGAGCCTGTGGAAGCTGGGCCCCGTACCGTTCGACCAGGCCAAGCCCGGCGACGGCCTCTACGCCCGCGGCGTGCGCATGCCGGACGGCGAGCTCGCCGCCGAGTCCGTCTGGCTCAACATCGTCAACATCAAGGGCCACATCACGAACATCAAGGACCAGACCCTCCACCTCGACCACCACGGCAAGGAAGTGCTCTGCCACGTCGTGGCCGGGAAGTCCGTCGCGATCCGCTCCGACGCGCCGCCGTCCGCCGACCTGTCGATGCTGAAAGTGAGCCAGCACGTGCAGATCCTCGGCGCCTGGCGGCCCGACACGAACGAAGTCGACATCGCCACCGTCTTCTCCCCCCACTAGGAGCGTCCACATGCACGGGATCGCCGCGTCGCAGCCGTACGTGATCGCCCTCTTCCTGGTCTGGGCGGGCCTGATGAAACTGCTCAGCCGGCGGATGCGGGCGGGGGCAGGGCACACCGCCCTGGCCCGGCTGGTCAGCCCGGCGCGCGCGGTCCCCGCGTTCCGGCTCGTAGCGCTCGCAGAACTCGCGGTGGCCGCCGCGCTCCTGCTCCCACCCCTCCTTCCGCTGGAGGCCGCGGCCGCCGCGGCGCTCTGCGCCGGCTTCCTCGCGTACCTGACGTACGCGCACGTCGCGGCGCCCGCCGCCTCGTGCGGGTGCCTCGGCGCCCACTCCCGGCCCGTGGACCTGCGGGCCTTCGCCCGCGCGGCGTTCCTGCTCCTCGCGAGCCTCCTCGCGCTGCCCGCCGACGCCGGCCCGCCGCTCGTGCCGCTCGCCCTGGCCGAGACCGCCGTGCTGCTGGCCCTCTCCTCGGAACTGGACCGCCACTGGCTCGTCCCCTTCCGGCGTCTCCTGGTACGGCTGCGCCGCCCCCTCGCCGCCGGCCCTGCGGGGGACGTACCGCTGGCGACCTCGCTGCACCTGCTCTACCACAGTCCCGCGTACTGCTCGGCGTCCGCGCAGCTCACCACGGACGTCCAGGAAACCTGGGACGAGGACGGCCTGCGCTTCGTCGTCTACGGGGCACGCGAGCGCACGGCGGTCTTCGCCGTCCCCCTCGCCGGTGACGACCCCTCGGCCGTCCGCGTGAGCCTGGTCCGCGAGCCGACCCAGGTCTGACGCGTCATGCGGGGAGTTTTCCCGGGTCAGGTGGTACAGAAGTGATGAATTCCCCCACAATGGGGTGATGGGATTTCCTCCGCAGCCCCCGCAACCGCAGTCCGGCCCGCAGGGACCATGGGACGCACAAGGCCACGGAGCGCAGCATGGCCAAGAACCGGGCCACGGCCGGCAGTCACCGCAGGGGCACGGACAGACCACCCCCCAGCAGCCCGGCTACGGGCCGCCGACCGGTCAGGGCGGCTACGGAGCCTCCCAGGTGCCGGGCGGCGGCAATCCCCAAGGCGGATACGGCCCGCCGACGGCCCCCGTCTCGCCGTACGGCCCGCCCGGCTACTCCGGCCCCATCCCGTACGGCTCGCCGCCGGAGGAGCCCAACAAGGCGCTGATCATCAGCCTGGTCGCCGCCGTCGCGGTGGTCCTCGTGGCCGGCGGCGGGTACGGCGTGTACGCCTACCTCAACCGCGACCCGGCCCCCACCGTCGCCCAGCAGACCCC
>NZ_SMLD01000150.1:0-23075 GCF_004352805.1 Nonomuraea mesophila | reverse complement strand
CCCTCCTAGCGGCCCCTGCCGCCCGTTCCCGCCGAGTAGCCCGGTCGCTGACCTGTCACGTCTTGACTCGCCCTTGGACTTTGTGGAGACTATCCCTACTTGTACAGTAGGATTGATAGGGAAGGGAGGGGTCGTGCGAGCGCTCATCCTGCTCGGGCTGGTCGGATTCGTGGCCCAGCTCGTCGACGGCAGCCTGGGTATGGCCTACGGTGTCACCTCGACCACACTGCTACTCGCCATCGGCACCAACGCGGCCGCGGCCTCCGCCACCGTGCACCTCGCCGAGATCGGCACCACGCTCGCCTCCGGTCTCTCTCACTGGCGCTTCGGCAACGTCGACTGGAAGGTCGTCGCCAAGATCGGGATCCCGGGAGCCGTCGGCGCCTTCGCGGGAGCGACGTTCCTGTCCAGCCTGTCGACCGAGATCGCCGCGCCCATCATGTCGATCATCCTCCTGGCGCTGGGCGCCTACATCCTGGTGCGCTTCACCGTCATGGGGCTGCCACGCGGCAACCTGGGCAAGCCGCTGCGCAAGAGGTTCCTGGCGCCGCTCGGGCTGGTGGCCGGCTTCATCGACGCCACCGGCGGTGGCGGCTGGGGGCCGGTCGGCACCCCGGCGATCCTGGCCAGCGGCCGAATGGCCCCTCGCAAGGTGATCGGCTCCATCGACGCGAGCGAGTTCCTGATCGCCATCGCCGCCAGCGCCGGCTTCTTCGTCGGGCTCGGCTCGGAGAACATCACCTTCTCCTGGGTGGTGGTGCTGCTGATCGGCGGCGTCATCGCCGCGCCCATCGCCGCCTGGCTGGTCCGCCACATCCCGCCCCGCATCCTCGGCTCCGCCGTCGGCGGCATCATCGTGCTGACCAACGTACGCACCCTGCTGCGCAGCGACTGGATCGGCGCCCCCGGCGGGGTGCAGACGGTCGCCTACGTGGTCATCGTCCTGATCTGGGTGGCGGCGATCGTCTACTCGGTGCGCGAATACCGTCGCGACAAGGCCAGCGAGTCGGTCGAGGCGATCGAGGCCGAGCTGCAGGGCAAGACGGGGGACACGAAGGAGGAGACGGCCTCCGCCTGAGGCCCGCCTCCGGGCCCGGCCCTCCGGCGAGGGCCGGGCCGCGTCCCGCGCCGGTTCTGCGACAACATCCTGCTCCAGCTCCGCAGGGCCGGCCTCATCCACAGCCAGCGCGGACCCGACGGCGGCTACTGGCTGGCCCGCCCGGCCGCGGACATCGCCCTGGCCGACGTCGTGGCCTCGGCCGCCCAGGAGCCGTCCGCGCCCGCCGGACTCACCGCCCGGCGGCCTCCTCCAGAGCCCTGATGTCGATCTTCTGCATGCCCATCATCGCCTTCATGGCCCGCTCGGCCCTGGCCGGGTCGGGATCGGCCAGGAGCTCGGGCAGCACGCGCGGCACGATCTGCCAGGACAGGCCCCACCGGTCCTTGAGCCAGCCGCACTGCGACTCCTCGCCGCCCTCGGTGAGCCGGGCCCACAGCTCGTCGACCTCCCCCTGGGATTCGCAGTCGACGTACAGGGAGATCGCCTCGGTGAACGCGAACTGAGGGCCGCCGTTGAGCGCCAGGAAGCGCTGGCCCGCCAGGTCGAACGTGACCATCATGACCGGTCCCGCCGGCCCGTGCTGACGCTGGACCTCGACGATGCGCGAATCGGCGAACACCGAGGTGTAGAACGTGGCGGCCTCTTCGGCCTGGTCGTCGAACCACAGGTAGGTGGTGATCTTCTGCATGGTTCTTCCTCCAAGGTCGGGGGACGGTTTCGCCGTCCTCTCGCCTACGCGTCGATCCGGCCACGGCCGGATCGACAACCCCGGGGAAGTTTTTTCCTGGCGGTACGCGGGCGGCGCCGCCCGCGTACGAGGCTGCCAGAGCACGATGCGGACGTGCACCTACCCGGTTCAGAGCCGGGCGTCCTGGTGTCGCCGACGCCGGACCACATGACGGGTCCGGGCGTCATCGCGGGATGCCGGTGCCGCGCAGCATCAGCACGGCGATGTCGTCCGTACGCTGGTCGTCGAGGGCGGCCTCCTCGATGAGGTCCGCCGCGAGGTCGCGCAGCGGCGTGCCGGGCGGGGGTGCGAACCGGCGGGCCAGCCCGGTGATGGCGTCGCCCAGGTCGAGGCCGGGCTCCTCGATGAGGCCGTCGGTGTAGAGGGTCAGGATCGAGCCGGGTTCCAGCACCAGGTCGGTGGTGGCGTACTTGGCGTCGGGGTCGATGCCGAGCAGCGGCCCAGGGGAAACCTCGATGATCCGCGTGGCGGCGCCGGGGCGGCTGAGCAGGGGCGGGAAGTGCCCCGCGCTGCTCAGGCACGCGGTGTGCTCCTCCAGGTCGAGGCTGAGGTAGAGGCAGCTGGTGAACCGGTCGGGGGCCAGTTCGGCGAGCAGGCGGTTCGTGTGCGCGAGCACCTCGCCCGGGGGCGACCCGGCGGTGGCGTGGGCGTGGATGGCGGTGCGCACCTGGCCCATGAGGGCGGCGGCGTTCATGTCGTGCCCCTGCACGTCGCCGATGACGGCCGCCGTCATGGTGGGGCTCAGGCGGATGAGGTCGTAGAAGTCGCCGCCGATGTCCATGCCGGGCAGGGCGGGCACGTACCGGGCGGCCACGTCGAGGCCGGGGATCTCGGGCAGCTTGTGGGGCAGCAGGCTGGCCTGCAGGCACTGGGCGAGCTGGTGTTTGGTGTCGTACAGCCGGGCGCGCTCGAACGCCTGCGCGATCAGCCCGCCGAGCGCGGTGAGCGTGGCCCGCTCCTCGCTGTTGAAGCGGTGCGGGTGGGCATAGGCGAGCACGCACGTGCCGAAGGGCCGGCCCGAGGTTGCCAGCGGCAGGAACGCCCAGGCGTTCATGTCGTCGGCGCGGATGGAGTTGGGACGGTGCCGGCGCAACTCCTCCCACGTGGTGAAGAACACGGGTTCCGACGCTTCGTAGTGGTCCGGCGGGCCGAGCTGGTGGATGATGGGGCGGCCGTCGTACCGCTCGACGGCCTCCTGGCTGTAGCCGCGCGACGCGGCCACGCGCATCCGGTTGTCCTGCCAGGTCAGGATGGCCAGGGCCTGCGCGCCGTAGACGGGGACGACGTGGTCGGCGACGATGTCGACCACCTCCTGCGCGGTCACCGCGCGGGCCAGCGCGGTCGACAGGTGCAACATCTCGTGCAGCGCCATCACGCGCGGCTCACGTCCGGTGACTGCCGCGGAGGCGGCGACGGCGCTCGGCTCGACGCCACGGGCGGCCTTGCCGGGTGCGACCCGTACGGTGACGCCTGTCAGCCCCGGATAGAACCGGAAGGTCAGCTGCCGCGCGCCCGGGGCGCGGGCGGTGTGGTGGGTGGCCTGCCGGCTGACGACCGCGGCCCGGTAGCGGTCCTCGAAGGCGGAGTCGTTGAGCCACGGCAACGACTCCCACAGCGGCCGCCCGAGCAGCTCGGAGGGGCTGTGCGCGAGCAGTTCGGCGGCCGGCGCGCTGACCAGGCTGACCCGCCCCTCCGTGTCCAGGCAGCAGTATCCGTCCGGCAGGCGGTTGAGGCAGTCCAGGGCGATCAGGCGGGCCCGGCGGCTGGTGTCGGTCACGGGATGCGGTTGCAGCACCCGGGGCCGGAACTGCGGGGTGATGCGACGGCCCCGCTCGGCGGCCTGAAGCAGCAGCTCCCCGATGCGGTCGCAGGCGTGGTCGATGACCTCGCGCTGGCGCGGGGCGAGCCCGGAGGCGCGTCCCGACGGCCACAGCAGCACGAGCCCGCCCCAGACGGTGCCGCCCGAGCAGACGGGGGCGGTCACGAGCGCGAAGTGGTACGGCAGGGCGAGTGCGGCGGCGGGGAACGCGCGGGCCAGTTCCTCCCTGCCGTCCACCCAGATGAGCCGCTTGTCCCGCACCGACACGGCGATCGGGATGGAGTCGTTCCTCCTGACCCTGATCCTCGCCCACGCCCTGGCGATCGAGCCGGGGATGCCCACCGCCGACTCCAGGGCGAGGACGTGACCGCCCTTGTCCAGCACGTACGCCATGCCGATGTGTGCTCCCGCACCGGCCACGGCCTCGATCAGCAGGTCGTCCAGGCGGGACGATTCGCTCGTCTCGCCCGGGCCCGCGAGGTGGTCGCCCCGCATGGCCTCAGTACGCCTCGCCCGCGAGCGAGCGGCCCATCAATCGGACAAAACGCCACATACGGGCAGAATACACTTTTCGATGTGATGGAATGGTTACGATCTGGCATATCAGCAGCGTGCGCCCGGCCGTCAATCCGGCAGGCGCACCATGCGGTCGAGCACCTCGTGCATGTGAGCGCGGAACCGCCGCAACAGCTCGGGATCGTCCATGCCGACCCGGCGCCCGGTCCCGTCGAGGGTCCCGCTCAGCGTGAAACCGTGGATGCACCACACGATCGTGTACGTGAGCAGCGCCGGATCCGTCCCCGCCGGCTCCGCGAGGGTGGTGAACCCGGCGACGAACTCATTGGCCAGCGGCTGGAGGCTGTGCTCCTCCAGGTCGTCGATGTCGCTGGCGTCGGACATCCAGCGGTGCGTCCACAACGCGGGGATCTCGGGATGTTCGGCGCAGAGGTCGATGTACGCGTCGACGAAACGGTGCAGCGCCGCGAGGCTCCGTTCGGGCGGCCCGGCCTGCGCCTCACGGGCCGGCTGCTCGACCGCGGCGGCGAGCGCCCGGTGGGCGTACGTCATGACCTCCAGGTAGAGCCCGCGCTTGGTGGGGAAGAAGTGGGTCGCCGTGGCCACGTCCACCCCGGCGGCCTCCGCCACCTGCGCCATCGACGTGCTGTCGTAACTGAGGGCGGAGAACAGCCGGATCGCCGCCCCCACGACGGCCTCCCGCTCGCCGGTCTCTGGAGTGTCCATGGACGCGACCATAGGCGCGGTGCGCCGGCCGGCCCATCACTTGATCCGCAAGCCCGGGTAAAAGAAGCTTCCCGATCATGCTTTCGCACGGCAGGCGATGATCCGGTAGAACGGTCCGGTGTCGCCGAACAACGTTACCCCCGGGCGCTGGATCAGCACGTGGACGGCCATGCCGCAGCTCACCGAGCCGGACAACCTGCCGCCCGCCCCGTACACGACGGACGGCCTGGTGCTGGCCGGCAGCACGCTGCGGCAGAGCGTGCGGGTGTCGGCGGGCGGGAGCCGGCTGCGGGTGCGCCTGTCCAACACGTTCGGGGGCGCGCCGCTGCCCGTCACCGCCGCCTCGGTGGCGCTGCCCGAAGGCGGGCGGGCCGGGGTGAGTACGATCCGGCCGGGGACGGCGCGGCCGGTGACGTTCTCCGGCCGGCCCTTCGCGGACGTGCCGGTCGGGGCGCAGGTCGTGTCCGACCCGTTGGACCTCGCGCCGGAGCCCGGCTCGGTCCTCACCGTGAGCCTCCACCTGGCCGACGGGCAGACCTCCGAGCTGGTCACCTCCCACCCGGGGTCCAGGACCACCTCCTACCTGGCGGCAGGCGACCACGTGGCCGCCGCCGACCTGCCGGACGCGACCCCCGTCGACCACTGGTACTTCCTCAGCGCCCTGGAGGTGCGGGCCGAGCCGGGCACGGCGGTGCTCGCCCTGCTGGGCGACTCGCTGACCGACGGCAGGGGCTCCACCACCAACCACAATGACCGCTGGCCCGACCGGTTGTTCGACCGGCTGGGCCCCGCCGCCGGCGTGGCCGTCGCCAACCAGGCCGCCGGCGGCAACCGCCTGCTGAACGACGGCCTGGGGCCGGGCGCGCTGGCCCGGTTCGACCGCGACGTGCTCGCCCTGAGCGGCGTCCGGTGGCTGATCGTGCTGGAGGGCGTCAACGACATCGGCACCGCGCCGGCCACCCGCCCGGCCCAGCGGCGGGTCGCCGAGGACCTGATCGCGGCCTACGAGCAAATCATCGTACGCGCGCACGCCCACGACGTCCGCGTCTACGGCGGCACGCTCACGCCCTTCGGCGGCAACCTCCCCTACGACGACGCCGAGGGCCACCGCGAGGCGGCCCGGCAGACGGTCAACGACTGGATCAGGCGCGGCGGGAGGTTCGACGCCGTGATCGACTTCGACCGGGCGGCCCGCGACCCGGCCGCGCCCCGGCGGCTGCTGCCCGCGCTCGACCTGGGCGACCACCTGCACCTCAACCCCGAGGGGCACAGGGCGCTGGCCGGGGCGGTGCCCGCCCGGCTGTTCACCGGCTAGATCTGCACGAACTCCAGGTCGAGCAGATGGGCGAGCGACTTCAGCTCGCCCGCGCGGTGACCGGTGCCGAGGGCCCAGTGGTGGGACATGCCGGTGGCGCTCCACTCGTCGGTCCACGCGCCGGGGTCGCGGCCGAAGTCGACGCGCGAGGTGGTGTTGCCGATCTGCAGGTGGGGCCCGTCGACGGTCTCGCCCTCGGAGGCGAGGAAGGCGAAGCGCCCGTCGCGGCGCTGGATGAGCCCGAACGCGGTGACCGGCCCGTGCTTGACGTCGAACTCGACGGAGACGCCCCAGCCGCGCTTGCCGTGGTAGACGCCGAGACCGCGCAGGAGCGGCTTCCTCGCGCTGATGGCGAGGTGGGCGGGGCCGTCGTGGCCCATCTCGACGTGGCCGCGGTGGAAGTCGAGCGCCTGGAGCTCGGTGAAGGAGCCGCCCGCGCCCAGCCGGTCCATGATCAGCATGGCCAGGCTGGTGCGCAGCTCGTACTCGCCGGCGGCGGGGATGCCGCGGGCGGTGAGCAGAGAGGCGCCGAGGATCATGCCCGCGCCGAGCCGCTCATGTGTCTCGCCGTCGAGGCCGCGGTGGTAGTAGGCCAGGCTGTCCAGCTCGAAGTCCGCCACCAGCCGGTCGAGGCCGACCGAGACGCGGCAGGCCCAGTCGAGGTCGGTCTCGTTGACGGAGTCGGCGAAGTCGAAGATCTTCTCGGTCTCGGCGCGCTTGGCCGCGGCCTCGGCGTCGGTGACCTGCTCCACGCGCACCCGCAGGTCGTCGAACTCCAGCACCTCGACGTGCCCGCCGAAGTTGGAGCTCACCAGGGTCAGGTCGGTGGAGACGTCCAGCATGCCGGGGTAGAGGTGGCCCATCAGGCCGTGCCGCCCGTGCCGCAGCGCGGCCCTGGCGGCGGCCGCCCGCACCCAGCCGCCGATGCGCTTCCAGGCCCGCTCGTCCTCCAGGTAGCCCGACACCGAGCGGAACGGGATGCCGCACCGCTGGAAGGCGTTGGCCATCTCGGGCAGCGGGCAGGCGCCGCAGTAGGCCAGCCACTGGCCGGTGTCGAAGGTGGCGTGGTCCATCGACTCGGTCGGCTGCAGGTTGATCAGTAGCACCGGGGCGCCGCTGCGCTGCGCGATCGGCACCAGCATCGTGGCCGTCATGTACGTGGTCAGGAAACCGACGATGAGGTCGCAGTCGGCGGCCCGCAGCTTCTCGGCCGCGACCGCCCCCTCCTGCGCGTCGGAGATGAACCCGACGTCGACGATCTCCGCGTCGAGTTCCCGCATGCGCTCCGCGACCCGCGCGGACGAGCGCTGGAGCTGGGGGAACAGGCCGGGGAACTGGGGCCAGTACGCTCCCAGCCCTCCGGCAACGAGCCCTACGCGTACCTGCCTGGTGCTGGCCATGGTGCTGCCCTCCGACGCGGCTTCACCGCGCGAAACGTTTTACTGGATCGGCCTCACCGGGACCGTATTGTGGCGGCAGCGGATGGTCAAGGGGCCTGCACCGGGGGCTTTACACGTTTTAATACGCCAGGTGGCGATCGAGGAAACCGGTGACGGCTCGGGCCAGCGTCAGCCGGTGGCAGCTCGTCCTGCCACCCGGCCGCGTACGCCTCCCGCGCGCCGGGATCGGCCCGGCAGCCCACCGCTGCCACCCCCAGGTCGAAGGCGGCCACCGAGACGACGGCCCGCACCGCGGAGTCCTGCGCGGCCGTCATCAGGGCCGCGAAGCCGCCCAGGCTGTGGCCCACCAGGGCCGGCCGCCCGGGATCAAGCCGGTGCTCGGCCGCCGCGGCCTCCTCGCGCACGGCCCGGGTGACGCGGGCGGCGTCCTCCAGCACGTGGCCCCACGCGTACGAGCCGCCCACGCCCCACGAGCCGCGGTAGTGGAACACCAGCGCCGCGTAGCCGGCCTGGCGCAACGCCTGCGCGAGGTCGAAGTTGCGTTCGTTGCCCGGGAAGCCGTGCAGGAGCACCACGACGGGATGCGGCCCGGGCCCGGCGGGCACGTGCAGGACGCCCAGCAGCGTGTGGCCGCCACTGATGAACGTCACCGCCGGGGTGGAGGCGGGCGGCACGGGGCCGATGGGGACGTCGTCCGCGGGAGCGTCGGCCATGCCGGCCTCCATCCTGATCGAACTGATCGGTTCGATCCAGCAATCTAGCAGACACGGCCGGCCACGGTCAGCGGCCGCTCCACTTGATCTCGTACGGCTTGAGCGCGAACTGCGTGCCGTCCACGGTCGTCGTCACCGGCCCGTCGGAGGTGTTGACCAGCAGCAGCTGCTCCGGCTGGGCCAGTACCCTGACCTGGGGATCGGACGAGGTGAGCGGATCCAGCTCGGCCCCGGCCGGGAACCACCTGGCGAAGCCGGCCACGAGCCTGGCCGTGGGCTGCTCGGCGCCCGTACGCGGATGCCACAGACACGCCGGGCAGGAGCCCTCCTTGGCCTGCGGGTTCCAGTAGAGGGCCGTGGCGGCGCCGCTCCGCGCGAACTCGATCATCGAGGCGGCCTGCACGGCCAGCCGCTTGGGCTCGGGCCACGTGGTGCCGTCCTCCGGCACGAAGTACCACTCCGACCACCACACCGGCAGGTCGCCGGCCTTCTCGCGCACCCACCGGGTGACCGCGGAGAACTTCTCCAGCGCCCCGAACTCGTCGGGCAGCAGCTCGTGGGCGTCGGTCACCGAGGCGCCGTCGACCACGACGAAGTCGGCGCCCTTCTTGTTCTCGAACCAGTAGGTGAAGGCGTCGATGACGTGCTGGTTGACCACACCCCACTCGCCGCGCAGCTCGGAGTCGCCGCCCTGGTTGCTGTCGAAGCCGAGGTAGGGGCCGCCGACCTGGGCGTCGGGCCGTGCCGCCTTCACCGCGTCGTACACCTTGTTGTACAGCTCGGTGTAGCCCTTGAAGTCGGCGGGCTTGGAATGGTCCTTCCAGAATCCCTTGAACTCGTTCCACACCATGAAGTACTTGACGTCCTTGTACCGCGTGGCCACGGCCGCCGACAGCTTGGCGAAGTCGTCGAAGTGCTGCGGGTAGGGGGCGTCCTCCAGATGCTCGGCCCAGCCCTCCTCCGACGTCGGGCCCTCGGGTCCGCCCTTCATCCAGTCGGGGGCGCAGCAGAGCGTGAGGACCGGCATGGCGCCCGAGCGGCGCATGAGGTTCATCCGGCTGTCGAGGTCTTCCCAGACGTACTGCCCGGGATGCGGCTCGGGGTTGAACGCGCCGAAGCCCATGATGTGCTGGTTCTGCAGCATCGGGGTCCCGGCCAGCCGGCCGGTGACCCGCTGCTCGAACGCCGGGTCGATGTTGTTGGCGCTGATGCCGGTGTGCGTGAAGCCCCAGCGCGGCCAGCCGTCCTCCACCTGCGGCGGCTCGCCCGCCGCGCCGCTGCGGCCCGGCGACGCCTCGGGCGCCGCGGTGGTCTTCTGCACGACGGGCGGCCGCTCCTGCGCGGACTGGCCCAGCAGGGAACAGCTCGCGACGGTCAGCGTCACGGCCATGGCCGCCGCGGCCGAGGCGGCCTGCCGCCCGAGCCGTCGCCTCGTCCACATCCGGTTACCCGCAGTCACCAGACCCTCACCGATCCTCCCGTCGAATGCCGCCTGTAGCGTTCCACGGGCTGCGCGGACCGTCCGCATGGAGCGGTCGGTTCACAGTCAATCGTTATCGTTCGGCAGCATTCGCCGAGGTGAAGCCCCACGAACCCCGGCGGTGCAGCAACAACATCGCCGCGTCGTCGAGCAGCGGCCCGCCGGCGTGCTCCACGAGATCGGCCCGCAGGGCGTCCAGCGCGGCCTGAGGATCGGGCAGCGTCAGGAAACCGGCGCGGTCGGTGAGCGGGTAGAACTCGCCCGCCGCGTTCCTGGCCTCGATGACACCGTCGGTGACGAACAGGATCCGGTCGCCCTCGCCGAACGGGATGCGCTGGGGCTTGACCGTGGAGGCGTCGAGCGCGCCGAGCCCGAGCGGCAGGCCCTGCTCCGGCGGCTCCATCGTGGTGCACGTGCCGTCGGGCCTGATCAGCAGCGGCGGCGGGTGGCCGAAGTGCACCAGCGTCATCTCGCCCGCGTGCACCTCGGCGACGGTCGCCGTGACGAACTGCTCGTCGTCCAGGTGCCGGGTCAGGCTGACCTCGAGCCGCTCGCCGATGTCGGTCAGCTCGGCCTCGTCGTAGGCGGCCTCGCGGAAGGCGCCCAGCACCCAGGCGGCCGTCTCGACCGCGGCCAGGCCCTTGCCCTGGACGTCGCCGATCAGCAGGCGTACGCCGTGCGGGGTGGTGACGACCTCGTACAGGTCGCCGCCTATCTGCGCCTCGGCCGCCGCCGAGGTGTAGGAGAGCGCCACCTGAAGGTCACCCGCCCGTCGCGGCACGGGCCGCAGCAGCACCCGCTGGGCGGCCTCGGCGACCTGCCGTACGCTGGCCAGCTCGCGCTCGCGCTCCAGCCGCAGGCGGGCGGCCAGCATGCTGGCCAGGGTCACCCCGGCGATGCTGACGACCGTGAGGTTGTTCTGCCAGTGCAGCACCAGGTCGTTGTACGACGCCAGGAACAGGCAGATGGCCAGCGCCACCGCCCCCACCGCGGAGGTACGGCGCACGCCGCCCGACAACGAGGCGAAGGCCGGTCCCAGCGTGAGCAGCGGCAGGAATATGAGCGCCGGGCCCGCCAGCACGTCGAGGACGGCGACGCAGAACATGACGGCGAAGGGCAGCCACCGCAGAGCCCGCAGGGATCTCATCTGCCCCCTCGCGTCGCCATGTGCACGTCTCGCACGGCCCACTGTTCGCCCGCCGATCCCGGTCAACGAAAAATGAAACATCAATGATTGGCCATATACAAGCATGGCTCAGCGCATGTCGCTTGCGTGCCGCGCCCGGCACCACCGGCGCGGTGAGAACGGTGGATACGACGAAACAGACATGAAGGATGCTTTCGGCGTCCGCTCGACGAGCGGAACTCCCGGAGGGCACGAATCGTTGGGACAGCGGCACACAAACGATCTTCGAACCAGGGAGAACAGAGTCGTGGTCTTCAAACGGATGCTGGGTGCTTTCGGCGTCGGCGCGCCCTCGGTGGACACAGTCCTGTCCGCCTCCCGGACCCGGCCGGGCGGCACGCTGGAAGGGGAGGTACGGCTCAAGGGCGGCGACTTCGACGCCGAGATCGAGCACATCACGCTCGGGCTGGTCGCCCGGGTCGAGATCGAGCACGGCGAGGGCGAGCACGCCGGGCTCGGCGAGTTCTCCCGCGCCCAGGTCTCCGGCCCCTTCACGCTGGCCAAGGGCGAGGAGCGGACCGTCGGTTTCCGGTTCCCCGTCCCGTGGGAGACGCCGATCAGCGAGATCGGCGGACAGCCGCTGACCGGCATGGCCGTGGGGGTCCGCACCGAGCTGGCCATCGCCAAGGCCGTCGACAAGGGCGACCTCGACATGGTGGCCGTCGAGCCGCTGCCCTCGCAGCTGCGCATCCTGGAGGCGTTCCTGCAGCTCGGCTTCAACTTCAAGTCGGCCGACCTGGAGGCGGGGCAGCTCTACGGGGTGCGGCAGGAGCTGCCGTTCTACCAGGAGATCGAGTTCTATCCGTCCGGGCCCTACTCCGGGCTGGTCGGCGAGGTCGAGGTGACCTTCGTCGCCGACGCGGAGGGGCTGCAGGTCGTGCTGGAGGCCGACAAGCGCTCCGGCCGCTACTCCTCCAGCGACGCCATCGGCCGTTTCCACGTCAGCCACGACGACGCCCTCGTCACCGACTGGGCGGCCGAGCTGGGCCGCTGGCTCGATGGCCTGTCCCAGTACGGCGGCCACCCCGGCCACCACGGCCACCCCGGTCACCACGAGCACTACGGTCACCACGAAGGGCACCACGGCGGGCCGGGCCTCGGCATGGTCGCCGCGGCCGGCGCCGCGGGCGTGGTCGGCGGCCTCGTGGCGGGCGAGGTCGTGGAGGAGGTCGTCGAGGAGTTCTTCGAGGGCGACGAGGACGAGGGCGGCGACTGGTAGGCCACCACTGACCCGCGCGCGCTCCCGCCCGCCCTGGAGCGCGCCGGGGGCTTCCGCGTGCTTGCGGGCCGTCTGTGTTTGCGGGCCCGTTCGTGCTTGCGGGCCCGTTCGTGTCTGCGGGCCGGTTCGTGTCTGCGGATTCTTGTCCGGGCGCGGGGTTACGGGTCGACGGGGAGGCGGCGGGCGGCGAGGCCGGCCCAGCCGAGGCCGAGGGCGGTGAGCAACAGCACGCCTCCGGCCCCCGCGCCGGCCGCCACGAGCCCGGAGGCGCCGGGCAGCAGGAGCTGGCCGGTGCGGTTGCCGACCAGGCGGAGCGACATGGCGCGCCCGCGCAGCCCCGGCGGCGCCGACTCGGCCAGCCAGGACATGGTCAGCGGCTGCCCCACGCCCAGCCCGAACCCCAGGACGGCCAGCACCGGCGCGAGCAGCCACAGCGGCATCGGCAGCGGCGTGGCGAGCATGGCGACGGCCGCGCCCACGGTGCTGCCGACCAGGAGCCGCCGCCTGCCGAGGGCGCGCGAGAGCCTGCCGAGGAAGAAGCGCGAGACCATGGACGCCAGGCCGCGCACGGTCAGCAGCAGCCCGATCGTTCCCGCGCTCAGCCCGTGCTCGGTGCCCAGCGCCGGGAGGTAGACGAGCGTGATGTCGACGGCCGCCAGCACGACGCAGCTCGTCACCAGGGCGTGCGTGAGCCCGGGGCGGCGCAGCAGAGAGCGTACGTCCCCGCCCGCCTCCCGCTCGCCGGCCTCGGGGCGGGGGCTGCGGGCGAGCGCCGCCGACAGCGCGACGAGCACGGCGGACAGGCCGCACGACCACAGGAAGATGCGGCCGGTGTCGGGGATGGCCTGTTCGCCGCCGAACACGGCGATCAGCACGGGCCCCGCCGCCTGCCCGAGTGAGGCGGCGAAGGTGTAGCGCCCGAACGCGGTGTCGTGGCCGCCGCGCCGGGTGGTGTTGGCCACCAGCGCCTGCTGCGCGATGACGCAGCCGAGGTGGCCGGTGCCGAGCAGGATCCCGGCCGCGACGAGCCCGGGGACGGTGTGGCCGAGCGTCAGGAACGCCGCGCTCGACGCCGTCAGCAGCAACGCCCCCGCCACGGCCACGCGCCGCTCGCCGTAGCGGTCGGCGATGTGGCCCGCGGGCAGGGCCAGCAGCAGCGGTGCGATCGCGAAGCTGGCGCCGAGCAGCCCCAGCCACGCGGCGGGCACGCCCAGCTCGATCGCGCGGTACGCCATCGTGGGCCGCAGCACGAACGTGATGACCTGGGTGGCCACGGCGTGCGCCGACAGTACGGCGACCGCGTGCCGTCGATGCCGGTGCTCGCCCGCCGGTTCACGCATCCGCCATCCCTGTCTCGCTCGCGGACACGTTATAAGGATCCCACGTGTCCGGCTTCAGTCGTACATGTCTACTTCATCATTGTGTCGCATGACATGTGTGGATATAGAGGGAGATAAGCGTCACAGGTTATAACCCGTGAGCCGCCTTGACCTCAAGAGAGCTTGAGGTCCTACCGTGGCGGGCATGAAGACGTTGGAAACCTCACAGGCCGGTTGGCGGGAATGGACTGGACTGTCCGTGCTCGTCATCCCCACCTTGTTGTTGTCGATCGACATCTCCGTGTTGCACCTGGCCGTGCCGGCGCTGACCGAGGAGTTGCGTCCGACCAGCTCCGAGCTGTTGTGGATCTCCGACATCTACGGGTTCCTCATCGCGGGTTTCCTCATCACGATGGGCACGCTCGGCGACCGCGTCGGGCGCAGGAAGATCCTGCTGATCGGCGGCGCCGCGTTCGCGGCCGCCTCGGCGCTCGCGGCGTACGCGCCGACGGCCGAGTTGCTGATCGTGGCGAGGGGCCTGCTCGGCGTCGCCGGTGCCACGCTGATGCCGTCCACGCTGTCGCTGATCAGCAACATGTTCAGGGACCCCGGGCAGCGCACCCGTGCCATCAGCCTGTGGATGAGCGGGTTCATCGGCGGCATGGTGATCGGGCCGCTGGTCGGCGGCGTGCTGCTGGAACACTTCTGGTGGGGGTCGGTCTTCCTGATGAACGTGCCGGTCATGGTGCTGCTCCTGGTGGCCGGGCCGCTCCTGCTGCCGGAATACCGCGATCCCGGCTCGGGCCGCATCGACCTGGTGAGCGTGGTGCTCTCGATGGCGGCGGTACTGCCCGTCATCTATGGGTTGAAGGAGCTGGCAGCCGGCGGCTTCGGCTGGGGCCCGGTGGCCGGCGTGGCCGTGGGGCTGGCCCTGGGCGTCGTGTTCGTCCGGCGTCAGCGGCTGCTCGCCGACCCGCTGCTCGATCTGAAGTTGTTCAGCGACCGTAAGTTCAGCGCCTCCCTCGGTACGCTCGTGCTGGTCGCCATGATCGGCCCGGGGCTGGGCCTGCTCGCCGCCCAGTACCTGCAGCTCGTCGAGGAGCTGTCCCCGCTGGAGGCCGGGCTCTGGATGTTGCCGATGAGCGCCACGGTGATCGTCGGCTTCGCCGTCACCCCGGTGCTGGCCCGCCGGTTCCGCCCGGCCCACGTCATCGCGGTCGGGCTGGCGGTCGGCGTGCTCGGCATGGTGCTGTTCACGCAGGCAGGGAGCGCCGGCGGGCTGGCGTACGTGGTGATCGGCCAGTCGATGTTCTTCGCCGGCAGCTCCCCGCTGATGGTGCTCGGCATCGACATGGTGGTCGGCGCGGCACCACCGGAACGTTCCGGGGCGGCTTCGGCGTTGTCCGAGACCGGGCAGGAGTTCTCCGCCGCCCTCGGGCTCGCCGTGCTGGGCAGCCTCGCCACGATCGTCTACCGGGCCGGCCTGGCCGTACCGGAAGGGACGCCGCCGGCGCTCGCCGACGCGGCCCGCGACACCCTGGGGGGCGCCGTCGGAGCCGCCCAGGGCCGGCCGGCGGCCGCCGAGCTGCTCGTGGTGGCCAAGGACGCGTTCTCCGACGGCCTGGCCGCCGCCGGGGCCGCGAGCGCCGTGATCATGCTGGCGGCCGCGGTGCTCGCGCTCACCTTCCTGCGCCGCGTCCCGCCGACCGGCTCCACCGCCCCCGCACGGGAGGCCGCGCCCGTCAGCTCGTGAGCGTGTTCACGGGGCCCCGGCGGGCGCGCTCGCCGGGCCCCGGTCAGGCGCGGGGGAGCCGTACCCGGAAGGTCGCGCCCTCGCCGGGCAGTACGCGCACCTCGCCTCCGTGGGCGGACACCACGGCGGCCACGATCGACAGGCCGAGCCCGCTGCCGCCGCCCCGCTGCCCGCCCGCCTGCCGGTTGCCCCGGTAGAAGCGTTCGAAGACGCGCTCTGCCTGCTCCGCGTCGATGCCCGGCCCCTCGTCGGAGACCTCGAGCACCGCGTACGAACCGGACGTCGTCACCCGCACGGTCGCCGGCGTGCCGTCGGGGGTGTGGTCGAGCACGTTCGTCAGCAGGTTGCCCGCCACCTGCCGCAGCCTGGCCGGGTCGCCGAGCACCGGCACCGGGCCGGAGCGCACCAGCGTGACCGGCCGGCCGGGGTCGACGGCGAGCGCGTCGGCCACGGCGTCGGCGGCCAGCGCGCCCAAATCGACCGCCGCGCGTTCCATCGGGCGGCCCGCGTCCAGCCGGGTGAGCAGCAGCAGCTCCTCGACCAGCAGCCCCATCCTGGCCGCCTCCGACTCGATGCGCTCCATGGCGCGGGCGGCGTCCTCCGGCCGGCTCCGCGCGCCCCTGCGGAACAGCTCGGCGTACCCGCGGATGGTGGCCACCGGCGTGCGCAGCTCGTGCGAGGCGTCCGCGACGAACCTGCGCAGCCGTTCCTCCGACTCCTCCCGCTCCCTGAAGGCCGCCTGGAGCTGGGCGAGCATGGCGTTGAGCGCGTACGCGAGCCGGCCCACCTCGGTGCCGGGCGGCGCGGCGTCGACGCGGCGTTCCAGGTCGCCCGCCCCGATGTCGGCGGCGGCGTCGACGATGCGGTCGAGCGGCCGTAGCCCCCGCCTGACCAGGTGAGCGGCGACCAGCGTCAGGCACACCAGGGCCGCGGCCGAGGTGCCCGCGAGCACGAACGCGATCCTGCTGGTCAGCTCGCTGGACGAGGCCAGCAGCGCCTCGGGCGTGGCCGCCTGCAGCCAGTCCTGCAGCGCGCCGAACGTGGCGCCCGCGACCAGGAAGAGCGCGGTCGCGACGAGCCCGACCGAGGTGAGCACGAGCCGGGTGCGCAGCGCCATCACCGCTCCTCGGGCAGGCGCAGCACGTAGCCGATCCTGGGCTTGGTGTGGATGAGCGGCGGCCCGTGCCGGTCCAGCTTGCGCCGCAGATAGCTGATGTACGTCTGCACGACGCCGTCGTTGCCGCCGAAGTCGTACTCCCAGACGTGGTCGAGCAGTTGCCGCTTCGTCATGACCCTGCCCGCGTTGTCCAGCAGGAAGCGCAGCAGCTTGAACTCCGTCGGCGTCAGGTCGATCCGCTGCTCCCCGCGGAACACCTCGTAGGTGTCGTCGTCCACCACCAGGTCGGCGAACGACACCCGGCCCGCGCCGGGCGGGCTGGTACGCCGCAGCACCGCGCGGATCCGCAGGATCAGCTCCTCCAGGCTGAACGGCTTGGTCACGTAGTCGTCGCCGCCCACGGTCAGCCCGCCGATCCGGTCCTCGGTGGCGTCCCTGGCCGTGAGGAACACGACCGGCACCTGCGAGCCCGCCGCCCGCAGCCGGCGGCACACCTCCGTGCCGAGGATGTCGGGCAGCAGCACGTCCAGCACGATCAGGTCCGGGTCGGAGTCGCCGGCCCGGGCGATCGCCGCCGCGCCGGTGCCCGCGACCGTCACCTCGAACTCCTCGTACCGCAGCGCCGTCGCCACCAGATCGGCCAGGTACGGCTCGTCCTCCACAACCAGAATTCGCCCCATGCGGCCATTCTTCCGGCAGATTGACGATTCACAGGGTTCTCCCAGAACGTTCGCAGAGCTCTCTGTCGTCGTCTTGGTGCACTGGCCGCCATGCAGAGATTCACGGCCTTCGTCCTGCGCCGCAAGGCCCTGGTGATGGTGCTGGCCGCGGCGGCCTTCCTCGTCGGGCTCGGCGCGACCCCCTTGGCGATCCAGCGGCTCTCCGAGGAGTACGCCCATCCCGGCATGCCCGCCTTCGACGCGAACCAGCAGATCACCCGCCTGTACGGCAACGGCGGCTACCAGCGCCCGTTCACCACGGTCGTGACCTTCCCGCCCGGGCGGCCGGCGGGGGTTCGCCGGGAGGAACTCGGCCGCGCCTTCGCCGCCGTCGCCGGCGTGCTGCCCGAGGCACGTGTGGTGTCGTACGCGGACACCGGGGACCCGGCCCTGGCGGGCGCGGACGGCCGTACCGTGCTCGGCCTGGTCTTCCCCGGCACGTACTCCGACGGCAGCCCGCCGGGCGGCGGGCTCGGCGAGGTGCCGGACGAGAGCGGCAGGATCGTCGCCGCGATGACCCCGCACCTGCCGCCCGGCACGGCGGTCCGCGTCACCGGACTCGACGCGCTGGCGCCCACCGTGGACGCGGGCGGCGTCAACGTACCCGTCAAGATCGGCATCGGCCTGCTGGCCGCGCTGGTCGTGCTGCTGCTGGTGTTCCGCTCGGCGCTGGCGTTCGCGCCGCTGCTGATCTCGGTGCTGGCGATCTTCGTGTCGTTCGTGGCGATCCTGCTGCTGACCTTCGTGATGACCGTGCACGACGTGGCGCTGACCACGATGCCGCTCCTGGGGCTCGGTATCGCGGTGGACTACTCATTGCTCGTCGTGGCCCGCTGGCGCGAGGAGCAGGCACGCGGGCACCGGGGGGACGAGGCCGTACTGCGGGCGATGGCGGGCGCGGGCCGGCCCGTGCTGTTCAGCGGGCTGGCCGTGGGCGTCGGCCTGGTCACCATGGTGGTGCTGCCGGTGCCGTTCCTGCGCAGCCTCGGGCTCGCGGGGATGATCATCGCAGCCGCGAGCGTGGCCGTCACGCTCACCGTGCTCCCGGTCCTGCTGTCGCGCGCCGGCCACCGCCTGGACCGCCGGTCGGCTCGCGGGAGCGGAAGCGGCAGCGCGAGCGGGAGCGAGGTCGGGAGCGGGAGCGGTTCGCAGGCAGCGGGCGACGCCAGGTTCCGGCGGGAGGCGCAGGCCGGCCGCGCGTGGTCGGCGTGGGCGGACTGGATGGTGCGCCGGCGTGTGCTCGCCGTGCTCGTCGCGGGCGGTCTGCTGGCCGGCCTGTCGGTCACCGCCACCCGGATCGATCTCGGCCTGCCGGAGAGCCACGACCTGCGCACCAGCGGTCCCGCCCACGAGGGGCTGGTGGCGCTGCGGGCGGCCGGCCTGCCCTCCGGCGTGCTGACGGCGTTCGACGTGCTCGTCCCCGGAGGTGACTCCGGCGCCGTGGCGGACCGGCTGCGCCGGGTGGACGGCGTCGCGGCGGTGCTCACCTCGGGCGCGCCCGGCTGGCGCGCGAAGGGTACGGCGGTCCTCACCGTGGTCCCGGTCGCCGAGGCGGGCGGGCCCCAGGGGGAGGCGGTCGTCACGCGGGTCAGGCAGGCCGTGGGGGACGACGGGCGCGTCGGCGGCTCGGCGGCGCAGAGCATGGACTTCCGGGCCCACGCCTACGGCGCGTTCCCCTGGATGCTGGCCCTGATCGCGCTGGTCACGTACGTGATGCTGGCCCGCGCGTTCCGCTCGCTGCTGTTGCCGCTGAAGGCGCTGGCGGTCAACCTGCTCTCGCTCGGAGCGGTGCTCGGCGCCATGGTGCTGCTCTGGCAGGACGGCTGGGGCACCAGCACGCTGCTCGACATCCGGCCGACGGGCTCGATCGGCGAGTTCGTGCCCCTGACGATCTTCGCCTTCCTGTACGGCCTGAGCATGGACTACGAGGTGTTCATCCTGGCCAGGATGCGCGAGGAGTACGACAGGACCGGCAGCACGAGCCTGGCGGTGGTCGGCGGGATCGGCCGCACCGGGCGGCTGGTCACCTCGGCGGCCCTGGTGTTGTTCGTCTCCTTCGCCGCTCTGGCCATGACGCCAGAACTGGACGTGAAGGTGTTCGCCAGCGGCCTGGCCCTGGGCATCGCGCTGGACGCCACGCTCATCCGCGCCGTGCTCGTGCCCGCCGTGGTCGCGATGATGGGCCGCTGGAACTGGTGGTTGCCCGGCTGGGCGGCTCGCCTCCTGCGCGTACGCTGACCTGCCGCTTCACCCTGCAACCGGACTGTAAGCCGGGAGAAAGCGTCAGGAATAGGTTGATGGGCACCTGATCGAGTTTCCCGACTTCAAGGAGTCCGACGTAACCAGCACCGCCGTGTGGAGCGAACTGCGCATGACCTCCACGCCTCAGCTGTCCATCTCGATCTCACCGCACCTCACCGCCCTGGCGATGATCTCCGACGCGCTCGCCGGACGCCGCCGCGGCCTGCCGGAGCTCTGGCGCAAGGCGATCAGCTCCCGCGTCCGGCCGCAGGGACACCAGGCCGTACGCCCGCTCGCCGCCCCCGGCTACTCGGTCGTGCCCGACAGCCTCGTGCCCCGCACGCCCACCGACGGCGACGTCTCGGTGCGGGACCAGATCGACACCCTGCGCGACCTGCCGCCCGACGCCCTGATCAAGGACCTGGAGCAGGCGTTCGGCGACCGGCCGCTGCCGTCCCACTGGCGTCCGGCCGCCGAGCGGCCGGACCGCTGGCTGCACGCCTACGCCGGCGCCCTCGCCGACGTCTGGCACACCACGGAACCGCTGTGGCGCCGCGCCCGCCCCCTGCTGGACAACGAGATCCGGCGGGTCGGCGTCGCCGCCGTCCGCGGCGGCCCGGAACTGCTGCTCGGCGCGCTCAACCACCGCATCACGTACGGCGAGCGCGGCCTGCTCATCGCCGACGTGCAGTCCAGCACGTACGAGCTGGGCGACAGGAAGATCGTCCTGGTGCCCATGCTGGCCGGCAAGGACGCCGTCATCGTCAGCCTGGACAACGAGCACGCGGTGTGGATCGCCTACCCGGTGCCCGGCGCCGACCGGCTGTGGCGCGGGCCCGGGGGAACGGCGCACGGCGAGTTGTCGGCGCTGATGGGGCCGGTCCGCGCGGACCTGCTCTGCGCGATCGAGCAGCCCATGACCATGAGCATGCTGGCCGGCGACATGCAGGTGGCGCCCAGCAGCATCACGTACCACTGCGACCGGCTCATCGCCGCCCAGCTCATCAGCAGGGAGCGGCGCGGCCGCGAGGTGTGGATCGCCCGCACGGAGCGCGCCGACGAGCTGCTGGAGATGTTCCGCCGCTGAGGCGGGAAGGACGGAGGGGGCGCCGGAGAACCCGGCGCCCCCTCCGCCCGCGCGGGTCAGCCCGCCTTGCCGAACTGGTAGAGCAGCGGGCCGTCGAGCTTCCAGCCCGGCTCGTTCGCCAGGATCTTGCGGGTGTGCGACGCGATCGCGAGGCGCCACCGGTTCTTGCCGGTCAGGCGGTAGACCTTCACGTCGCCACCGGCCGCGGACGAGGCGGGGGCGTAGCCCATCACGCCCTCGTCGCGGAACCTGCCGGTGCCCGTCAGGCGCTTGCGCTCGGCCGGGGAGGCCGTGACGATGTAGGACGCCTTCTTCGTCCAGCGCAGCCGGTAGAGCGGCTTGCCGCCACGGAAGGGTTTGCGCGAGATGTAGTAGAGCGGCGTGCGCGTGACCTTCCAGCCGTGCCTGCTGACCGCGGCGTTGCGCTCTGACGCGCTCGCCGTGTAGAAGAACCCGCCGTCCTTCGTCACCAGCTCGTAGAGCTTCGCACGTGGACCGGCGGCGCCCGTGGCGGACGTTTCCGCGGCTGCGGAGGCCTGCGTGGCGGTCCCGGCGCACAGTGTGGCGCCGAGTGCCACCGCGAGCCCCAGTCCGGCGGGACGGGTCAGGCGGCCGAACGACAAGGCCATGAGAAGGTTCCCTCCGATGCGCTGACAAGTCCGCGACAAGGTAGCAGGGCACCGGGAGGGAACCGGCTCACTTCGGCTCATGTGCACGTGTTCCGCGAACGGCTAGAACGTCACCAGCGGGTCCCCGATGAAGTCGGCGATGAAGTTGACGAAGAAGAAGCCGAAGAACAGGAAGTTCAGCACGAGGATCACGTAGTGCCACGGCCGCGGGCGGGCCGGGCGCGGCAGCTTGCTGTTCAGATACATGAGCAGGAACGGGTAGAGCAGCGCGCCCAGGTTCGACATGTTGGCCGACCACTCCACCAGGGCCACCGGCAGCGACTGGAAGATGATGATCGAGATGATCACCAGCAGCACGATCATGAACGGGTAGTAGAAGCGCCGCGGATCCCCCTGGATGAGGGCGCGCAGGCGCGGGCTCGTGGCGTTGGCCGCGTCCGTCGTGACCCGGACCATCGCCTCGAAGATGCCGAGCTGCGTCGAGAACAGCACCATCACGCCCAGCAGCAGTCCGATGAAGAAGACCGCCTGCCCGTACTCCGCGCCCAGCGCCGAGGCCACGAACGTCGGGACGTTCTCCCGGGTCGGCTTCTCTCCGGACATCGTGACGGCGTGCGACATGAGGATCGTGGGCAGCAGCATGCCGAGCACGGCGCCGACGAAGAACACGCCCCACATGTCGACCATCAGCAGCCGGTACCACCTGCGCCACAGTCCCCGGTTGCGCTCGTCGTCGGGGAAGGTGACGCCGCTGGCCAGGATCTCGCGCCGCTCGCCGCGCAGGCCCGAGATGAAGCCGACGCGGTGGCCCATGCCGTAGCCCTTGTCGCGGTAGTGGCCCATGACGTACCAATTGAGACCCGAGGCCAGCGCGGTGAACCCGGCCAGGCCGCCGAGCTGCGTGGCGGTGATCCCCGCCGGCGGCGCGGCCGGGGTGATGAAGCCGAGAATGCCCTCCCACCACTGGCTGAACGGCACCACGAGCAGGTCCACCGCCAGCAGGGCGAGCAGGATCGAGCCGACCAGCACCCAGTTGGCCAGCTCCAGCACGCGGCTGATCCGGCGGGCCAGCGCGGTGATGACGAACACCAGCACCAGCAGGGCGACGGCCCACCAGCGGGGCTCCAGGTCCCCTGAGGGCGGCGGCGTACCGTGGATCAGCGCGTACACGCCGTCCCCCGCCGACGAGGCCCAGCCGCCCGCGATGAACGCGAAGATCACGATCAGGACCGACAGCGGCACCCAGAGCGGCCAGCCCGGCGGCACCCGCCCCCAGCCGACGACCGGCGTCTCGCCCGTCGCGAGGACGTAGCGGGAGCACTCGACGTTGTAGAACGTCTGCAGCAGCGCCGAGACCAGGATCACCCAGCCGACGCCGATGAAACCGTACTGGCCCACGCTCAGGGGCCCGAGCAGCCACTCGCCGCTGCCGATCGAGATGCCTAGAGCGATCAGGCTCGGGCCGACGGCGTACTTGAAGAGTTCCTTGGGGCCGATCTTGGAGACCTTGAAGACCTCCTCCGGCGTGGGCAGGTCGGTGACTTCGAGATCCGGACGGCTGACTCCGAGTGGGTGCGACATCTCACTGCCTCCTGCGTTCACAGTGATCCCGAACCACCGCCGCAACAAGGCCCAATCGTGCGTACGGGACGGGCCCGTCACCGGTTCGCACGGCACCTCATGACCGGATCGCTTCACCGGGCCCGCCGGGCGGCACGGCGGGCCTATCCTTCGCTTCGTCAGTGGGTCCGGCTGAGGGGGCGGTCACGTGCGACGATCCGCACGACTCACACCGAACGGCGAGGCCGGGCGGGGTGCGCGGTTCACGGTGATCGGGTTGGCCGTGGTGCTCGCCGGTGGTGCCTGCGCCGTGTCACGTCCCACCGCACCGTCCGGCACGGCGGCTGCGTCCCCTGGCGGCGCGATCACCCCCCGGACGCAGCCCGGCACGCCGCTGCCGGCGATCCCTGCCGCCCCGGCCCGCTGCCCGCAGCCTCCGCCGCAGGCCGACGACCTCAGACCCTGTCT